>JBDSVN010000201.1:0-5455 GCA_039927175.1 Lysobacteraceae bacterium
GAATGGTTCGATCATCTTGTTTTGTTCCGCCATCCGGCGGATCCATAAATCGGATTTGATGCTCATGCGGCCTCAGGTGTTTTGGATGACGATGTTTGGAAAAGCGATGTTCCTGTTCTTCGCCTGCAGCGACAAGCGCGCCGCCGCGTTGCGGGCGATAGTGCGATAGGTTTGCGACACCTGCGACTCCGGATCGGCCGCGACGCTCGGCGTGCCACCGTCCGCGTTCTCGCGGATGCGGATGTCCAACGGTAGCGAGCCCAGCACCGGCACGCCGTACTGCACAGACATGCGCTCTGCGCCACCTTCGCCGAATATGTGCTCGGCATGTCCGCAGTTTGAACAAACGTGCACCGCCATGTTCTCGACAATCCCGAGCACCGGCACTTCGACCTTGTTGAACATCTGCAGCGCCTTCTTCGCATCCAGCAGCGCGATGTCCTGCGGCGTGGTGACGATGATTGCGCCGGAAACCGGAACGCGCTGCGATAATGTCAACTGGATGTCGCCGGTGCCAGGTGGCAGGTCGATGATCAGATAGTCGAGGTTTTCCCAGTGCGTTTCGCCGAGCAACTGTTGCAACGCCTGCGTCACCATCGGGCCGCGCCAGATCATCGCCGTGTCTTCGGCGACCAGCAATCCGATCGACATGGCCTGCAGGCCATGGCCGTACTTGGGTTCGATCGATTTGCCGTCGGGGCTGTCCGGACGTCCGGTCAAACCCAACATCTTCGGAATACTCGGGCCATAGATATCGGCATCGAGTACGCCGACGGTCGCGCCTTCGGCCTGCAATGCAAGCGCGATGTTCACCGCGGTCGTCGACTTGCCGACGCCGCCCTTGCCCGAGGCAATCGCGATGATGTTCTTCACTTCCGGCAACGGCGTGAGTTCGCCCTGCACGCGATGCGCGAGCACGCGCGAGCGCACTTCAACGACCGCCTGCGCAACGCCCGGCACGCCCAGCGCGACTTTGCGAACTTCGTCGGTCAGCGCCGCATGCCAACCGGCGGCCGGATAACCAAGCACGATTTCAATCGCCACGCGGTCGCCATCGATGCCGATCCCCTTCACCGCGCCTGCCGCGCCGAGGTCGGCGCCGGTGTGCGGATCAGGAATGCGCGCAAGCGCGTCGGCGAGACGGGATCGGAGGTCGTCAGTCATGGGAATTCCGCGGTTGAGGCCTTCATTGTAATCCAGTCGGTGCGACGCACTGAGCAACATCGGCTGGTAACCGCGCCAATGCATCGTCTTGTGGAATAATCAACGGCCATCCGTTCGTGGATTCCAGTCGATGTCGGCCCAAAAGCCCACCGCGCTCGTCACCAGCGCCCTGCCCTATGCCAACGGCGTATTGCACCTCGGCCATCTGGTCGGTTACGTGCAGGCCGACATCTGGGTGCGTGCGCAGCGCATGGCCGGGCGCACGGCGCATTTCGTCTGCGCCGACGACACCCACGGCACACCGATCATGCTCGCGGCCGAGAAGGCTGGCGTCACGCCCGAGGCGTTCATCGCGGACATCCAGGCCAGCCACGAGCGCGACTTCACCGAGTTCCACGTCGCTTTCGATCATTACGACTCGACGAACTCGCCGCGCAATCGCGCGCTGACCGAGGAAATCTACAAACGCCTCGACGCAGGCGGCCACATCGCGCGGCGCAGCGTCGAGCAGTATTACGATCCGGTCAAACAGATGTTCTTGCCGGATCGCTACATCCGCGGCGAGTGCCCGAATTGCGGCACGACCGACCAGTACGGCGACAACTGCGAGCATTGCGGCGCGACGTATGCGCCAACCGATCTGAAGAATCCGCGCTCGGTTGTGTCCGGCGCGACGCCTGAGCTGCGTGAGTCGGAGCACTATTTTTTCAAGGCCGGCGATTTTCAGAACGCGTTGCAGAAATGGATTGTGGGTGACGTGGCGCATCCATCGGTGAAGGCAAAATTGCGGGAATGGCTGGATGCCGAAGGCGGCCTGCGCGACTGGGATATTTCGCGCGATGCTCCGTACTTTGGTTTTGAGATTCCAGGCGCGCCTGGCAAATTCTTCTATGTGTGGCTGGATGCACCGATCGGCTATCTGACCGCATTGCAGGCGTTGTGCGAGGAAAAAGGTTACGACTTCGACGCGCTGCTCGCTGCCGACAGCGACGCGGAACTGCACCACTTCCTCGGCAAGGACATCGTCAACTTCCACGGCCTGTTCTGGCCGGCGGTGCTGACTGGCGCGAAGCGCAAGATGCCGACCGCGCTGCACGTCAACGGCTACCTCACCGTTAACGGCGCGAAGATGTCGAAGTCGCGCGGAACTTTCATCAAGGCGCGTACGTATCTCGATGTTGGCCTCGATCCGGAATGCCTGCGCTACTACTTTGCCGCCAAGCTCGGCTCGGGCATGGACGACCTCGACCTGAACCTCGATGATTTCGTCGCGCGGGTCGACTCGGACCTGGTTGGAAAGTTTGTCAATATTGCAAGTCGTGCCGCGGGGTTTGTCACGAAGCACTTCGAGGGTCGATTGAATGCGTTCGTGCCGGAAGTCCAAACCGCATCCGATACCCCGGAGGTGTGGGGCGATACATGGACGACCCTTATCAAATCGATGGATGACGAAATCACCGGATTCTATCTGAAGGGCGAATACTCCCAAGTCGTCCGATCCGTAATGAATGAAGCGGACAACGTCAATCGGTATTGGCATAACGCAGAACCATGGAAGATCGCGAAGGACGATTCACGGCTGGATGAACTGCATTCCATCTGTTCGAACTGCCTGCGATCATTCTTCGTACTCGCCGTCTACCTTGCTCCAATTGTTCCGGTACTTGCCCGTAAGATCTGGAATTTATTCGTGATAGAGGGCGAGCCATTATTCGAATGGGCTCGTGACCCACAGCGCCTTCCCACCGAAATTCGAATATACGAACACCTCTTCACCCGCATCGATCCCAAGCAGATAGAAGCCATGACCACAGCCAGCACCGAAACCATGCAGTCGCCCGTACCCATCTCGCCTGCTGTTCCGGCGCCGCCGGCTGCAATCGCTGCCACACCGCAAGGAGCTCCAGAGAGCGACACCATCTCCATCGACGACTTCGCCAAGCTCGATCTGCGCATCGGCACCGTGCTCGAATGCGGCTTCATCGACGGTTCGGACAAGTTGCTGCGCTTCCTGCTCGACGCAGGCGATCTCGGGCAACGGCAGATTTTTTCCGGCATCCGCGCGGCTTATGGCGAACCGGAAAAACTCATCGGCCGCAAGGTCGTGTTCATCGCCAACCTTGCGCCGCGCAAGATGCGCTTCGGTGTCAGTGAAGGGATGATCCTCTCCGCCGGCAGCGGCGGCGATGACCTGCACCTGCTCGATGTCGATTCCGGCGCGCAAGCCGGCATGCCAGTGAAGTGACGCATCGGCGCGATTGCGAAGCAATCGCCTCTGCCAATGCGTCATCCCCGCGCAGGCGGGGATCCAGTGACTTTGCTTTTGCCTTAATGACACGCTGCGATTGCGAAGCAATCGCCTCCGCCAAATCGTCATCCCCGCGAAGCGGGAGGCGCTTCACAACAGCCGAAGGCTGGTCATCCAGTGACTTTGCTGTTGCCATTGAACTACCGCGATCGGCGCAGCAATCCTTGCACCACTTGCTCCACTGTCAGCCGCCACTGATCATGTACGCATGTCCGTAACCATTCTCATCGCGTCATTCGTCGCAATTGCGCTCGTGGCGTTTGGACTGACATACCTGCTCTGGTCCGTCTTCTCGAAGAAGCCGGTGCCAAAACCCATCGCACTGAAAGGTGAAGAGTTGATCGAAGCGATCGATCGCCTGCTGCCGCAAACGCAGTGCGGCCAGTGCGATTACCCAGGCTGCCGGCCTTATGCGACCGCGATTGCCGAGGGCAACGCCGATATCAACCAGTGTCCGCCAGGCGGCATCGACGGCATCCGCGCGCTCGCTGAATTACTTGGCCGTGAACCGCTACCGCTGAATCCTGCAAACGGCGTCGAGAAACCGAATGTCGTCGCGCTGATCATCGAAGAAGACTGCATCGGCTGCACGAAATGCATCCAGGCCTGCCCCGTCGATGCGATCATCGGCGCGCCCAAACGCATGCATACCGTGATCGCTGAACTGTGCACAGGCTGCGAACTCTGCCTGCCGCCGTGCCCGGTGGATTGCATCGACCTGATACCTGTTGCATCACCCGCGATCCAGCAAATCGCACCGACCAGCTAGTTGATGTTCTTGCAACCAGTGCAGATGCGCTCGACGGTGTAGCCCTTCTGCTGCAACAGATGCACCACGCCATCCGGGCCTGGCAAGTGCAGCGCGCCGACGATCACCAGCGTGTCGCTGTTGTGCTCATTAAGCATCTTCTCGATCTGCGGGATCCAGTTGCGATTGCGTTGCGCGAGCAGCTTCTGGTACAGCTCCGGATATTTGGCGAATTCCTTTTTTGAGTCAGCCAGCATTGCCTGCACATCACCACGCCGCCATTCGTCGTGTTCCTCGTCCATCTCCTTCTTGAAATTCGCGATCTCGTCGAGACTCTGCAACAACATGTCCTGCTGCAGCTTGAGCGGAGAGTTGTAGAAAATCGCCAATTGCTGGTCAACGGTTTCGAGCCCGGCAGTCGGCTTGTGATCGGTCGAGGCCATCTGCATGAAGTGCATGTCCAGCCCCATCTCCGGCTTCATGCCCATCTTCTCGGTCTCGATCGCAACCAGGGTGAGCGATGCCATCCACGGCTCGAATTTCTGCAGTGTAGCCTCCGATAGTTTGTTCTTTGTGCCATAGGCCACGAGTTCCTTCCACGTGGATGCCGGCAAGTCATCCTGCAACTTTCGGTTCGGATCGTGGTACATGCCGTGCTGGATGGTGAGCAGCATCGTCGATGGCGAATTCATTTCACCCGGTGCAATTTCAAAGACCAGTTTTTCCGCATCCTTATACGCGGCATTCACGTCCGGCGACAGCGGGTAGTCGTCGTCTTTCAGGAAATGCATCGAGCCAAGCAGGTACACCGTGCTGTCGCCCTTGCTCAGCTTCCACAGCAGCGGTTGCGGCGGTTTGGCGCATGCGGCACCTGCGAAGAACGTAGTGAGAGCCAATCCAAGCGCGAGGCGATGCAGCATGCTTTGCATCAGGAACCCTCCTTGGCGTGTGTTGTTTCCGCAGCGTCGTGATGCACGGCACCGCGATACATTTTCTCGCCAGCAGTCACAGGCAGGTCAAGGCGGTTTTCGGACGGAGGCAGCGGACAGGTTGCGTAATGCGTGAACACGCACGGCGGATTATAGGAATGGTTGAAATCCACGATCGTCATGCCGTCCTTCGGCATCTCGGCATCGAGGAACCGGCCCGCAGCGTAGGTTGTCTTGCCCGTCGTGCGATCGGCATAGATCAGCGACAGCCCACCATCACCTTCGTCGACTGCTTCAAGCCGATAG
>JBDSVN010000202.1:0-13796 GCA_039927175.1 Lysobacteraceae bacterium
GCGTCTGGTGTGGCCTGTTGCGAGGCCGGCACTTCGGCAGCCGGCTCGGCCGCCTCTTCGGTTTCGACGCGCGCATGCTTGGCGATGACGATGGCGACGTCGTGTTCCTTGCCCAGCTTCAACTCGGGAATTTCCACGCCGTGCGGCAGCTTGATCTCCGAGAGGTGGATGATGTCGCCAACGGTCAGTTCGGAAAGATCCACGCCGATGAATTCCGGCAGGTCCTTCGGCAGGCAGCTGATCTCGACATCGTTGAGCTCGTGGGTCACGACCACGCCCGCAGTCTTGCCGGCCGGCGATTTTTCCTGGTTCAGGAAGTGCAGCGGCACGCTCATGCGCACGGCTTCGTTCTCGCTCACGCGCAGGAAGTCCATGTGCATGATCAGCGCCTTGTACGGATGGCGCTGCATGTCACGCAGCAGCACCTTCTCGACCTTGCCGTCGATATCCAGCGACAGGATGCTCGAGTAAAACCACTCGTGCTGCGAAAGCAGCCAGATCGGGTTGTGCGCGAACTTCACGGACTTGGGCTCGGCGTGACCGCCATAGACGATGGCCGGAATGAAACCAGCAGTACGCAGGCGGCGGCTCGCACCTTTGCTCCCCTGCATATCGCGGCTCACGGCCTGGATGTTGTGATTGTCAGACATTAGTTGAACTCACTCTTCAGTTGCCACATGGCCCACCTTGCGGTGGAAGATGCTCTCCCGCGACCAGGAGAGCGGTTTGGGGCGGAATGCCCCGGTTTCTTGTTATGCAGTTCCACCGCGATTGAAACCAACCGCGATCAATCCACGTACAACGAACTCACCGATTCACCGAATGCGATCCGGCGGATCGTTTCGGCGAGCAATTCGGCGACGCTGAGCTGGCGGATCTTCGCGCAGGCACGGGCTGCTTCGCTCAGCGGAATCGTATCGGTCACCACCAGTTCGTCGAGCTGGGAAGCGTTGATGTTGTCGATCGCCGCGCCCGACAGCACCGGATGCGTGCAGTACGCCAGCACCTTGCGCGCGCCCTGCTCCTTCAATGCCGCCGACGCCGCGCACAATGTGCCAGCGGTATCCACGATATCGTCCACCAGCACGCAGGTGCGGTCGGCGACGTCGCCAATGATGTTCATCACCGTCGCCACGTTGGCACGCGGACGGCGTTTGTCGATGATCGCCAGGTCCGCATCGTCGAGGCGTTTCGCGATGGCGCGAGCACGCACCACACCGCCGACGTCGGGGCTGACCACCACCAGGTTGTCGGTGCCGTAGGTGCGCCAGATATCCGCCAGCAGCAGCGGCGAGGCGTACACGTTGTCCATCGGCATGTCGAAGAAACCCTGGATCTGGTCCGCATGCAGATCGACCGTCAGCACGCGATCCGCGCCGATTGCGCCAAACATCATTGCCGCGACCTTGGCCGTGATTGGCACGCGCGCCGAGCGCGGCCGACGATCCTGGCGTGCGTAACCGAAATACGGCACCACCGCGGTCACGCTCGATGCCGATGCGCGCTTGAGCGCGTCGATCAGCACCAACAATTCCACCAGGTTTTCCGCACTTGGTGCGCAGGTAGACTGGATCACGAACACTTCCTGCTTGCGGACGTTCTCCTCGATCTCGACCTGCACCTCACCATCGGAGAACTTGCCCACCACCGCCTTGCCGAGCCGCGTGCCAAGCTCGCGGCATACCGCCTGCGCGAGTGGGCGATTGGCGTTGCCGGTGAACAGCATCAGGTTTTCGTTGTTCATCGCGATCTGCCTATTCCGGCGTGCGTGGTGAAACTGCCCGTTTGAACCTGCCTCTGTCACGCCATTTCATGTCGCACCAACAAGACGCCACCGAAGTGGCTGGGGCGGTAGGAATCGAACCTACGAATGCCGGGATCAAAACCCGGTGCCTTACCGCTTGGCGACGCCCCATTATTTGATGAAGATGGGGCGTCCTGCCGCCACTTCATAAAACGGTCGCGACAGAGTCGCGCCACGTTTTTCGCTCAGCGCAAGCGCCTCGCGTTGGTTGCCCTGCACCAATTCCCGGAACAGATGAAACTGTCGTGCGCACATCAAACAAACGCAGACTCACACAATCGATTAGGGCATCCGCTCCAGCCGATCCAGCAACGGCGAATACGCTACACCAGTTGCGATCCATGCTTTCCAGTGCCTCGGCAGCACGGCCAGTACCGATTCGGCTTGCTCGATCGTCTCGAACGCAACGAAACAGCCGCCACCGCTACCAGTCACGCATGCCACGCCGAACTGCGCCAGCGCATCCAGCACGGCGGCAATTTCCGGCTCGCGTCGACGCAACACCGACTCGAACGCATTACCGAGCGCAGAACCAGACGCGAAGCCGCGTATTGTCGCCGGGGCCGCATCGCGGGTCAAATCAGGGGCTTGGAAAAGTTCTGCGGTCGGCACATGAACGCCCGGATCGACGATCAGGTACCAGCGCTTTGGCAGATCCAGCGGCGTGAGCCGTTCACCCACGCCCTCTGCCCATGCGTTCTGGCCACGCACGAAAAGCGGCACATCGGCCCCCAGCTTGAGCCCCAGCGTTGCCAGCCGATCAGCGTCAAAGCCAGTGCGCCACAAAACATTCAGCGCGACCAGCATGGTCGCCGCGTTCGACGATCCGCCGCCAAACCCACCGCCCATCGGAATACGCTTTGCAACAGCGATCTCGCAACCGAGTGCGCAACCGGATTCGGACTGCAACAGCTTGGCCGCGCGCACGGCCAGGTCGTCGACCTCGGCAACGGCCTCATTGCCGCCAACCCGGCGAATCAAGCCGTCGATGCGCACACGCAAGTGAATTTCATCGCCCCAGTCCAGCAGCTGGAACACCGTCTGCAGGTCGTGGTATCCGTCGATACGTCGGCCAAGGATGCGCAGGAACAGGTTGAGCTTGGCCGGTGCCGGCCAGGCGCTCCAGCCGGCGTCGGCAGATTGCGTATCCATGCGCTACTGCACGCCCCAACTGTCCACCGAGAGCCGTACCTTGGCATCACCCTGGCTCGCGAAAACCTTTTTCGGGCGCGGTGGATCCGTCTGCGCATCCCATGCGCGATAGTCCACCGACCAATCGTCCTCGGTCAGCAACGACGGCAGCCCATCGGCACCGAATTGCAACTTGGCGGCACTCGCATCGGCCCGCGCACCACGTGCCCATGCGGCCAGCGCATCGACCGGCACCAGCCATCCAAGTGCCTGGTAAAGCACTGCTTCGGCATCGGTTCCTTCGATCGTGCCGCCTTCCAGCCCTTCCAGACGCACGCTCGTGCCCTCTCGCACCAACCGCCAGCTTTGCCGCGTGACTGGTGCACTCAGGCGGATATCGAAATCGCTGCCGTGCTGTTTCCAATCGATGCGACCGCTACCACCGTCCTTGCCATCGGAGATCGCGATGCGCCCCGACAGCGACCAATCCGGATGTGCCGCAAGTGCAGCTTCGCGCTGGGCTTGCGCCTGCAACAGCGCGGCATCAGGTGCGCGACGAACTGGAGGCGACACACAAGCGGCAAGCGTCAAAAGCACGAGGATCAACAGCAGTCGGTTACTTGATTTCACGGGTGATAATCCTGCACCACGCGCTGCATCGCGCGATTCTCCTTGTCGATCGCCAACCCCTGCTTCCACACATTGCGCGCGGCATCCTTGTCGCCGGTGAGCCACAGCACTTCGCCAAGGTGCGCTGCAATCTCGGCGTCCTTCTGCAATGCAAATGCACGACGCAGGTTATGCAACGCTTCGGCATTGCGGCCAAGACGATGCTGCACCCAGCCAAGGCTGTCGAGGATTGCAGGCGAATCAGGCTGCAGGCGAAGGGCATGTTCAATCAGGACCTGCGCCTCGGCATAGTTGCTTGTGCGGTCGGCCAGGGTATAACCGAGAGCGTTGAGCGCCTGCGTATTGTCCGGTTCCATCGCGATGATGTTGCGCAGGTCCGTCTCGGCATCGGCGATGCGATCCATGCCTTCGAGCAGCAGCGCACGGCCGTACAACAAGCCGGTGTCGCCATCGAACATCGCCAGCCCCCTGCCATACGCAGCAAGCGCTTCGTCGTTGCGGCCGTGTTGTGACAGGAGTTCGGCTTCGAGCTGGTAACTGTCGATCTGCGCCTGGTCGTCCACCGCATCGTCGTGTTGCTGGTCGCGCAGGATCTGCAATGCGCCATCAAGATCGTCGCGTGCCGCAAGAACAGCCGCGATACGGTTACGGGCATCGCCGTACGCAGTGCCCTTGGGAATTCCCCGATACCACGCCAGCGCCTGGTCGTCGTGCTTGAGGTATTCGGCAAGTTGGCCAAGCAGCAACCGACGTTGCGCGTCGGGCTCGGGCGCCAGCGATTTCACTTCTGCATACAGTTTGGCCAGCCCGGGATTGTCGTCGGCCTGCGCGAGATAAGCGGCGCGGCTGATATAGGAAGTCGTGTCTTGCGGGCCTTTGGCAAGCGCAGCGGCAGCGGCCTTGGGATCGTTCAACAAAGCCAGTTCCGATGCGATCACGTTGCGCACGCCGGCATCGTGGATCTCGGAAACCAGCGCACGATTGACCGCACGCCGCGCACCTGCAGGATCGCCTTGCTCGCGCAATCGCGCCGACTCCAGCAGCCGCGCTCGCGCGTCGTTTGGAAAACGCCGGATGGCTTCACCGACGATGCGTTGCGTCAACCCTGCGTCGCCCAACCGCTGCGATACCGCACCGAACGCCAACCATGCATTGATATCCCGTGGCCAATGGCCCTGGGTGAGCAGATCTCCCGCGACGAGCGCTGAGGTGGCGCTGTCGGTTGCAGATGCAAGCACGCGAACTGCGTTCTTCCAGCCCGCATCGCCAGCCGATAACATCGCCAGCAGGTCGCGACGCGCTGTTGCCCGATCCCCCGTGCGCAATGCCAGCAATGCCTCTGCCCAAGCGACGTCCTTCGATGCCGGATCAAGCTGGCGCCAACGCGCGAGTGCGCTGGCGGCGAGGCGATCCTGATGGCCGAGCAAGGCGATTTCAGTGGCGCGTTTGGCGAGCGCCGGGTCGTCGGTTTTCTGTGCAGCCTCGACATAGTCCCGTGCCGCCAGCGCATCGTCCCCAGCCTGCAATGCGAATTCGCCCTGCAACAACGGGCTCAGGACGTCTTCGGTCGCCGCCAGGGCATGACCTCCGATCAAGGTAGCGAACCCAAAGCTTGCAATCAGAAAACATCGTGCCGCCAGACGCCAATTCATTGAATCGAATCCCGCAGCATGTGGGCAGCATCCAGGCATGTACAGGCTTCCCCGCACAAGCTGATACGGCGCGCATGCCGCCCGCAGCAGTTACAATTGGTACCGACAATTTCCCTCATCCCGCAAGCTTATCGCATCGCCCGCGCACCATGACCCTGCTGGCCATCGGCCTGAACCACCAGACTGCCCCGATCGCCTTGCGCGAGAAGGTGGCGTTCGCTGACGCAGCGCTGCCTTCTGCGCTGGCGTCGCTGCGTGCGGTCGCCGGAGTTCAGGAAGCAGCGTTGCTATCCACCTGCAATCGCACCGAGTTGTACGTGCGGATCGAACCGTGTTCCGAACCAGCGGTGATGCGCTGGCTGGCCGAACACCACGAGTTGGGCATCGACGACCTCAATGCGTATCTGTATCGGCACGCCGATGCCGATGCCGTGCGCCACCTGTTCCGGGTCGCAACCGGGCTGGATTCGCTGATCCTGGGCGAGCCGCAAATCCTCGGACAGGTCAAGCACGCGTGGCAGACCGCACGCGGCGAGCACGCACTGAAAACCGGCCTCGACCGGTTGTTCCAGCATTGCTTCGCGGTCGCCAAGCGCGTTCGTACGGACACCCGTATCGGCGCACATCCGGTTTCGGTTGCGTATGCGGCGGTGCGGCTGTCGCAGCAAGTATTCGCGCGGCTTGACCAGGCGACGGTGCTGTTGATCGGTGCCGGCGAAACCATCGAATTGGCGGCACGCCATCTGCTCGATGCGAAAGCCAAACGCATCCTCGTCGCCAACCGCACGCTTGAACACGCCCAGCATCTCGCCCATCGCTTCGGCGGTGTTGCCTTGCCATTGGAAGATCTCGAACGCCATCTGTCCGATGCCGACATCGTGATCTGCGCCACCGCCAGCCGCGAGCCGGTGCTTACCCGCAATGCAGTCGAACGCGCGATCCATGCGCGTCGCCATGCGCCGATGTTCCTGCTCGACCTTGCAGTGCCGCGCGACATCGAGCCCGAGACCGCAACGCTCGATGACGTCTATCTTTACACCGTGGATGATCTTGAACAGGTGATCGGCGAGAATCGTCGTTCACGCCAGCAAGCGGCGGGCGAAGCTGAAACCCTGATCGATTTGCAGGTCGAACAATTCATGGCGTGGTGGCGCGGCAGCACGCGCCAGGACACGCTCAAATCGTTGCGTGCACGCAGCGAAGCGACCCGCGATGCGCTGCTGCTGCGTGCCAAGGAACAACTCGCTGCCGGCCGCAATCCGCACGACGTGCTCGACCAACTCGCGCACGGGCTCACCAACAAGCTGCTGCATGCGCCAACAGCCGGCCTGCGCCGCGCCGCGCACGATGGCGATGCGCAACTGCTGAGCGCGGCTGCACGTTTGTTCGACAACGCCAGCGATTGCTCCGACGACGCATTCGACCGCAGCAGGGACAGCTCCGATGACGCCGAGCCTGCTGCGTAAGCTGGAGGCGCTCGCCGAGCGTCGCGAGGAAGTCGCGCGCTTGCTCGCCGAACCCGATGCGCTGGCCGATCAGAAACGCTTCCGCGAAATTTCACGCGAATTCGCCCAACTTGAACCCATCGCGAACGCCTTGGCAGATTACGATGGTGCGCGCGCTGATCTCGTCTCCGCTCAGGCCATGCGCGAGGATACGGAAATGCGCGAGCTTGCAGAGGCGGAAATTCCTGCGCTTGAGAAACGCATCGCGGCGCTGGAAGAAACGTTGGGTTTGCTGCTGATTCCAGTCGATCCGCGCGACGACGCCAACCTGTTCCTGGAAATCCGCGCTGGCACCGGCGGCGATGAAGCGGCGATCTTCGCTGGCGACCTGTTCCGCATGTACGCGCGCTACGCCGAACGCAAGCACTGGAAGATCGAAATCGAATCGTCGAACACCGGAGAACACGGCGGCTTCAAGGAAATCGTTGCGCGCATCGAAGGCCGCGGCGCGTTTTCGAAGCTCAAGTTCGAGTCGGGAACCCATCGTGTACAGCGCGTGCCGGATACCGAAGCGCAGGGCCGCATCCATACGTCCGCCGCGACGGTCGCGATCCTTCCGGACGACGATGAAGTCAGCGAGGTGCAGATCAATCCCGCCGATCTGAAAGTCGATACTTTCCGCAGCTCGGGTGCCGGCGGCCAGCACGTCAACAAGACCGAATCGGCGATCCGCATCACCCACGTGCCGACTGGCGTCGTCGTCGAGAACCAAACCGAACGTTCGCAGCACGCCAACCGCGAAAAAGCGATGCAGCGTTTGAAAGCAATGCTGCTCGAATCCGAGCGCGCCAAAGCGGCAGCAATCACGGCAGCATCGCGACGGCTGCAAGTCGGCAGCGGCGACCGCAGCCAGCGGATTCGCACCTACAATTTTCCGCAGGGCCGCATCACCGATCATCGCGTCGAAGGCTT
This sequence comes from Lysobacteraceae bacterium, assembly GCA_039927175.1. Classification (GTDB taxonomy): domain Bacteria; phylum Pseudomonadota; class Gammaproteobacteria; order Xanthomonadales; family Xanthomonadaceae; genus SZAS-103. The sequence continues at coordinate 7,635 of JBDSVN010000202.1, forward strand.
GACCTTGTATCGTCTGCCGGAGATTCTTGAAGGCGATCTCGACGATCTGGTCGAACGGCTGACGCGCGAGCATCAGGCCGATGAGCTGAAGTTGCTGACGGAGGCTGCATGAGTGTTGTGGTGCGGCGTGCAGACGCGAACGATCTGGATCAGCTCGCACAGCTATTTGATGACTATCGGCAGTTCTACAAACAGGCAAGCAATGTTGCCGCTGCGCGCGAATTTCTTGCCGAACGCCTCGCAGCCAATGAATCGACTGTTTTGATCGCCGAACATGACAGCGCAGTGATCGGCTTCACCCAGTTGTATCCGTTGTTCTCATCGGTGCGCATGGGCAGAACGTGGTTGCTCAATGATTTGTTCGTCGCGCCGAATGCACGTCGACTTGGCGCAGCGCGTGCATTGCTGGATGCCGCTTGCATGTTCGCACGCGACCACGGTGCACTCGGGCTCGAACTCGAGACCGGCATCGACAACGACAATGCGCAAGCACTCTATCGACGCGCCGGCTGGCAACTCGGCGAGAACCTGCACTTCCACTACGATTTCGTCGATCATCCGACGCAACAGCACGCTGGCAGCGATCACCCATGACCACAACTACGACTCCCTTGAATCTTTGCGTGCTCACCGTTTCGGATTCGCGCACCGCCGCCAACGACAGTTCAGGCGATTATCTCGCCACGTCATTGATCGAAGCAGGCCATCGATTGCACGAGCGCACGCTGCTTCCCGATGATCGCTACCAACTGCGCGCGCTGGTCTCGCGATGGATCGCCGATTCCACTGTCGATGGCATTCTCATCACCGGTGGCACCGGCTTCACCGGCCGCGACTCCACGCCCGAAGCCTTGCTGCCGCTACTCGACAAGACGATGCCCGGCTTCGGCGAATTGTTCCGTGCGATCAGCTTTACCGAAATCGGCGCCAGCTCGATGCAATCGCGCGCCTTCGCCGGGCTTGCGAACGGCACTTTCGTATTTTGCGTGCCCGGTTCGACCTCAGCCTGCCGTACCGCATGGGAGCAGCTGATTCGCGCACAACTGGACGTGCGCACCAAACCCTGCAATCTTGCGGCATTAAGACCACGTTTATTTGAAAATCCGCACACGAATGTTCGGTCTCTTGATCACGGACGATCGTCGAAGGAAGAGTGAGCCATGGCACTTGGTAAAACACTGCAATTGCTCGCCAAGGCGCGCGGCCTGACGCCCACCGACATTGCGACCGCCATTCCGAAAGCAGGCGTGGCGACGGTGTCCGCATGGTTGCGCGGCGACAAACTCCCGGGCCGCGACCAACTCGATGCGCTCGCCAAAACCTTTGGCGTACCTGCAGGTGCGTTGCTCGGCGAGATCGCGAGCACGCTTGATCCGGCGCGCACCAAGGGCGAGCATGAACTCCTCGCCGCTTATCGCGAACTGACCACGAAGCAACAAGGCGCACTGCTGGAGATCACGCGCGGGATGGCCGACGTGCGCATCAACAAGAAGCGCCGAGCCAGCAGCTGACAATCCAATGACTGATCACACAATGACCGATTCCGACGACGACACCAAGAAGCTCAAGCGCAAGAAGTACGCGAAACTGCTCGAACCGATGCAAGGCGAGTTGCTGCAAATGGCACGCTGGGTTGAGCAAACCGGCCAGCGCCTGCTGATCCTGTTCGAGGGTCGCGACACTGCCGGCAAGGGCGGCGTGATCGGCGATATCGCCGGCACGCTCAATCCGCGCCAATGCCGCACCGTCGCGCTGGCCAAGCCGAACGATCGCGAACTCACGCAATGGTATTTCCAGCGCTACATCGAACACCTGCCGGCAGCCGGTGAAATCGTCTTGTTCGATCGCAGCTGGTACAACCGCGCCGGTGTCGAAAAAGTGATGGGTTTTTGCACAGATGCGCAATACAGGGCGTTTCTTGCGCAAGTCCCTGCATTCGAAAAACTGCTGACCGATGACGGCATCCTGTTGTTCAAATACTGGCTTTGCGTTGACCAGCAACAGCAGGAAGAACGTTTCGCCGAGCGCATCGACGATCCACTCAAACGCTGGAAGTTGTCGCCGATCGACGTCAAGGCACGGTCACATTATGTCGACTACGGAAGTGCGCGCGATGCGATGCTCAAGGCGACGCACACTGCAAATGCAGCGTGGGCACTGGTCGATTTCAACGACCAGAAACGCGGTCGATTGACCCTGATCCGCCACTTGCTCGGTGCGTTGCCCGACATGCATGTCCCGGAAACGCCAATCGAATTGGCACCGCTCGGACATGCGCCCGCACGTGAAAGTTTCGACGGGCCGGTCAAGCCGCTGAAGAATTTCGACATCGATTGATCGATGGGAAGCGATCCGCGCATTGCCGATGCCTGCACGCAGTCGCTGACCTTGCTTGCTGCAGGCGACATCGATGGTGCCGGGCGATTGCTCGACGCGATCACCGCTCGCGATGACGCCCGCGTTGCATACGTGCGTGGCCTGATCGCGATGTTGCGCGGCGAGCCACGCAATGCGCGCGAACATCTTGCAACAGCGGCCACGCAAAGGCCAAACGATGCGGCAGTCCACGCGAACTGGGCGCTGTGTCTGTATCAATGCGATGCCAACGAAGAGGCCCTTGCCGCCTCCGACCACGCGCTCGTGCTTGCGCCGAACCATGCAGACAACCATCACAACCGCGGGCTGATCCTGCTCGCGCTGAATCTGTATCAGCGCGCCGCCAGCAGCTTCGAACGTGCGGTGCAACTTGCCCCGCAACACGCACGCGGATGGACGCGCCTGGCTGAAACCAGGCACGCACTCGGAGCAACTGCGGAAGCCGAGGTCGCGTATCGTCGTGCGCTTGAACTCACGCCGGATGATGCCGGGTTGATGATCGGCCTTGGTGCACTGCTCTGCGATGTTGGCGCATTTGCCGATGCAGCTGCCATTTCAGAGCACGCATTGGCGCTGGATCCCACATCCGCAAAAGCATTGACGCAGCATGCGATCGCCTTGCACAAACTCGGTCGATTGGGCGATGCCATGACTGCGATCGAGCATGCACTCGATGTCGCTCCAGGCAATGCTGATGCACTGAAGACACGCGCACTGCTGTGGCAGCTGCAGGATGACCTGCCGGCAGCCGCCGAAGACTTCCTGCGTGCTGCGCAGTTGCATTTTGCTCCAGGCGGAATCGCATCGCGCATTCCTGAATTGCGGCGCACTTCACGCGCCAAGCTCGCGCACGACATCGAACAATTCGCATGGCTGCAAGACAACAAACTGCTGAACGACGCAGGGGCTTTGCTCGACTTGCATGCTCGTGCGCTCGCGTCGCTGCCAGACACCATCGGAAATGCACAAACGATCGATCTTCCCGCATCGTTGTTGCGCGAGCTCGATGGGTGCTACAACCGTTTCCATCTGGAAATCCCGACGCCGGCACTGCGCGGCGGCGCGTTGAATCCGGCGCTGGATACACACGCGATCCAGGCCGATTACGCGGCGCGCAAGCCCGGCATCACCTGGATCGACAACCTGCTTCGCCCCGAAACACTCGACGCATTGCGCCGTTACTGCATGGGATCGACGTTCTGGTTCGATTTCCACCACGTCAACGGTTATCTCGGCGCATTCTTCGAGGATGGTTTTGCTGCCCCGCTCTTGTTGCAGATCGCGCAGGAATTACGCCAACGTTTTCCGGATATCTTCCGCGATTACAAGCTGACCCAACTGTGGGCTTTCAAGTACGACAGTCGGCTCGAAGGCATCGAGTTGCATGCCGATATCGCAGCGGTGAACCTCAATTTCTGGATCACACCGGACACTGCGAACCTTGATCCGGAAAGTGGTGGATTGGTTGTGTGGGACAAGTCCGCGCCGCCCGACTGGGGCCTTGACGAATTCAATACATCGACCGTTTCAGGGCAAGCACGCATCCAGCGTTTCCTGCACGATTCGGGCGCGCAGGCCGTGCGCATACCGTATCGACAGAACCGCGCCGTGCTATTCAATTCCGACCTGTTCCATCGCACCGACACGATTGATTTTCGCGAGGGCTACGCGAATCGGCGGATCAACATCACCATGTTGTTCGGGCGACGCGAGGGGCGCACGCACTAAGCCCGCGGTGCAATCACGCAGGAGGCTTGCCTGCGTGGTCGATCGCCTGTTCAAGATCCTTGATCGTGATCGGGCCGAGAAATGGTTTCACGATCTTGCCATCGGGATCGATCAAGTACGAAGTCGGCAACCCGCGCGGCGCCTCGAAATATTGCATGGGTTTGTACGGATCGATGATCGCGATCGGATAACCGGGGTCGTGTTGCTTGAGGAATGCTTCCATCTGAGGACGTTCGATGTCTTCGTAATCGAGGCCGATCACCGAGACATCCTTGCGGCTTTTGGCGAATGCTGCGAGCTCCGGCATTTCCTGCAGGCACGGGCCGCACCAGGTCGCCCAGAAATTCACCAAGATCCAATGTCCGCGTTGCGCTGCAAGATCGTAGGTCTGTCCATCGAAGGTGGTGACCTTCAGTGCCGGATGATTTGCATCTGAATGCGCTGCCGCCACCACCGTCGGTGCTGTCGCTTTGGGTACAGGCGTCGCGGCTGTTGTCGCTGGCGCGTGTTGCTGGCACGCGCAAAGCAAGAGAGCTGACAGGATCATCGTGAAAGCTGCAGCTGGTTTCATGCTTGATGACCTCCGGGTGGTGTGTAGATACTACCGACGCTGCCCTGCAATCGCTCGCGCAACGACAAGCGCAATGCATTGATGGCGGCCTGTGCGCGGATTCCGATTGCATCGTCGCTGCATGGCAACCGCACATCGGCGATTGGCAGACGCAACCCGGATGCCTCGTACAACTCGCCGAGACTGACATCGTCCAGATCGCGCGCAAGCATCCATTCGCCGGATTCGGCACGACGCAGCACCGCAATCCCGCGCAACGTGCCCAGCATCTGCTGCAGCAGATCGTCGGCGAGAATCGGTTCGAGCTCATGCAAGTCGGCTGTGTGCAAACCTTGTCCATCCACTCTGGCCTGCGCGAAACGCCCGAGCAGTCGCAGCATTGCATAGAACTCCGAACCTTTCGGCAGGCGCATCGCCACCGGTTGGTAACGAAACGCCGAGAGCGACGCCGCCAGCGATGCGCCAAGCAACACAACCAGCCAGCACACCCAGATCCACAGCAGAAAAATCGGGATGACCGCAAGTGCGCCATAGATTTGCTGGTACGAGGCGCGAGTGAGATAAAAGGCGATTGCATATTTCGCCAGCTCGAACAAGACAGTCGCCAGAACGCCGCCGGCCAGCGCATGTCGCAGCGCCACGCTGCGGTTCGGGATCACCGCATAGGCGACCGTGAATGCAATCAACTCGAGTACAACCGGAAGCAAGGCAAGCCCGTATTTGATCAGCGCAGATTGCTCTGCTGCAGCAACCACAGGCAACGAAAACAGATAGGACGAAATCGCGAGACTCAGTACCGCCAGCAACGGGCCCAGCGTGAGCACGGTCCAGTACATCAGGAAGCGCGCGATTGGTCGCCGCGGGGTGGCAACGCGCCAGATCCGGTTGAACGCATCCTCGATGCTCGACATAGTCAGCAACGAACTGACGAGAACGCCGACTGCGCCAAACCCGGTCATGCTCCGCGCACTGGCGGCAAACGCTCGAATGTAATCGGCAACATTCGCCGCCGCCTTTGGCACGAAGTTGGTGAACAGGAAGATCGTCAACGCGTCTCCCCACCGCTGGTAGACCGGAAACATCGCGATCACACCAATCACCGCCGCCGTCAACGGCACCAGTGCCAGCAACGTGGTGTAGCTGAGCGCTCCTGCCGTCAGGAAACAATTATCATCAAGGAATCGCCGTAACAGGAACCGCAGGAACACACGAAGTTGTTCGCGATCCAGGCGTTGCGTTCTGGGATGGGAAACGGTCGTCGGTTGCATCGAACTAGGATAGCCCATGCACGCCGGCGCGATGGCCGCGCAACATTGCAGCGCATCCGTTAGTCTTGCGTCCCACGGAGGATGCATGCCCGAGATTCTTGTCCTGTACTACAGTCGGAATGGCGCGGTCGCCGCGCTTGCCCGTCAGATCGCGCGTGGCATCGAGGAAGTGGCGGGCATGTCAGCGCGATTGCGTACGGTGCCGCCGGTCGCGCCGAT
>JBDSVN010000203.1:0-4048 GCA_039927175.1 Lysobacteraceae bacterium
ATCACCATCACCGAAGCCGCCGCGCGGCTGGGCGTCACCCGCGTTGCGCTGTCGCGCGTGTTGAATGGTTCGGCAGGCATCAGTGCCGAGATGGATATCCGCCTGTCGAAGGCTTTGGGTACGTCACCCGGAAGCTGGTACGCCATGCAGGGCGCATTCGATCTGTGGCAGGCGCAGCGAAAATTCCGTGCCAAAGTGCGACCGATCCATGGGGAAGCGGCCTGACCAGTCCACTGTCTTGGCAACTCAATTCAAATGAGCTACACAACTTTTTCTACTACCCGTATCGCGTGGTGTAAGTGCGCTTCATCGGCACCCATCGCCAATACGATGCCATCGACGCGCAGACGATCTAGCGAGGAATCATCCATGGACATCAAACCCATCCGCACCAAGGCCGACTACCGCGCCGCACTCAAGACTGTCGAGTCGTTGATGCACGCCAAAGCGAACACGCCAGCGGGCGACCGGCTGGACGTGCTGGTGACCCTGATCGAAGCCTACGAAGCCAAGCACTTCCCGATGGACCTGCCCGATGCGGTGGAAGCAATCAAGTTCCGCATGGAGCAACAAGGCTTGACCGTGAAAGACCTGGAACCGCTGATCGGCCGCAGCAATCGCGTGTACGAAGTGCTCAACCGCAAGCGCGGGCTGACTCTTGGCATGATCCAGAAATTGCATCTGGGCCTGGGCATCCCCGCCGAAAGCCTGCTCAAACAAACCGATGTGGCTGCCTGATTCAGTCCACGGATGCGTCCGGGTGTCAGGCGTCGAGTTGTAGCCGGACGAGATCAAACGCCGTGCCAATCATGTAGAGCTGGGGATGGAGCACTTTCGGACGCGGGTTCGACTGCGCGTGCAAAGCAGCGCGTGCGAACGACGAAGCCGGCCCTGAAGAGGCAAGGGCAGGCCGACTTCACGCATCCATCCGTTTATCAATTGCATCGAGTTAGCATATTCGCTAACATCGCATATGCCTTTCGAGATCGAATACTTCCACGCACGCGTGCTCGAGGAAGTGGAGTCATGGCCGGTCGATGTCGTCGCCGACTATGCGCGGCTCGTCGAGTTGCTCATGGAACATGGGCCGAGTCTGCGGCTCCCGCACTCACGCTCGTTCGGTGGTGGATTGTTCGAGTTGCGTCCACGCGGCAAGTCGGGAATTGGTCGCGCGTTCTACTGTTTTCTCATTGGCAAACGGATCGTGGTGCTGCATGCGTTCATCAAGAAGTCGCAGCAAACGCCCGATCGCGAACTGAAGCTGGCGCGAAAGCGCCTGAAGGAGTTGCAAGATGGCTGACCTCAAATACAAACCCGTCGCGCACGACCATGCCGCGTTCATGGCAAAGGCGCGTACGCGCAAGGGCTTTGCCGAAGCGTACGACGCGATGGAACTGGAGTATCAGGTTGCGGGCCAGATGCTCAAGGCGCGCTCGCGTGCGGGGCTGACCCAGGACGCCGTCGCCGAGCGCATGGGCACGACCAAGAGCGCGGTCTCGCGACTGGAAGCAGCAGGCAAACACACGCCGTCGCTCGCCATCCTCAAGCGTTATGCGAGCGCAGTGGGTTGCGAGTTGCAAGTACGACTGGTGCGGCAGAAATCGACGTGACATCGAAAATCTCGCTTTGCATTGGTCGGCGCAAACCTGCCAACGACAGCAAAGCCATCCGCGAAACGCGCTATCTGCTTTCGATTCCCGGAATGCGCGAATCGATCCGTGCTGGCATCAAGACGTCCGCAAGCAAGCTGGCGAAGAAACTTCGCTGATAAGCGGAAAGCCGAAAGCGGCTACGCAAGCTGCATCAGGTCATTGCGTTGCTGGCTCATGCAGCCGATGGCGCTGACGGCGGCTCGCCCCAGATGCGGGCGAGGGTGGCCTGGATCTTCTGCTCGAAGCGGGCGATCAATTCGCGGTTTGCGGCGACGAGGGCTTGCTCGGCTTTGATTTCGGCGACGATTTGTTGTTGGGTGATTGGGTCGTCGGGAATTGGGATCGGAATGCTGTTCAGTGCTTGCTGATTGAGTTTTGGCTGCGCTGCCCCGGTGACAGAGTCAGCAATGGATATGGAATTGAGATAGACCTCTACGAACATTTGCGTCGCTGGACTTTTGAATCTCAAGACATGCGCATGATTGTTGACCCAGCACTTGCCGGAGACAGGGAACGCGATGGGTGTTGAGCGTGCAAGCAAGTTCGCTCCATCCTCTGAGATCAACAGGATGTCTTCATCGAAAATGAAGTCCGCTACGTGATCCACAATGCCGGATGCTCCGTAATACGGTATCGATCCTTCCTTGCGGTCTCCCTTGGTAATGGGAATGCGGCGAGAGTCTAGGTTTTCAGCCAAGACTCCAAGCAGGCGCTTTGGCCATTCTGGACAGATGGATATGTGGGGCCGGTAGTTGTCGAGGACGGCGCGGGCGCCGTTGATGACTTTCTGGTAGCCATCGATCTCCTCCACGATCTCCTTCTGCACCTCGATTGGCGGCAGCGGTATTTGGAACTCCGCCAGATCCTCAATTTTCATGCTCACGTTGGCTGCACCCTTCATGAGTCCAGCCATCTTGGCTTTCTGAAGATCGAGAACGAAGTAAAGGAATCTCGTATTGAGGACGCGACTATCCTTCGGTTGGAGCGCTGCCAATAGATTGGCAACGGCAAATTTTCCGGAAGCGAAGTGAATTCGACTCAACGAAGCACGACCATGTCCCGTCGAGGAGATCAGCGGAACGCAAACTGCTTCGCCCTCAATTTGGAAGTCGGAAGCCGTGAGCGCTTCCTTTGCGGTCACGATGAGGGGATAGGAGCCCGGTTTAGTCTTGGTGCTGGAATGCGTTCCCTTCGTTAACGCACAGACTTCTTTGAGCTTAACCACCTGAGTACCGGCACGAACCTCTACCGGGCGATAGCGTTCTGCACTGAAATTGTATTCATTGGCTGCGATCGCGCTTCGCTCAACAACGAACGACTGCGGTGAAAGTGGTGCACCTGCATGGTATGCGGCATAGTCCTGAAGAATGAAGGGCAAGTCGTTTCGCTCGGTGACGGTACGCTTGACGCCGAGACTTACCCCGATCGCTTGGATGTCGGAAAAGAGGACGTTCGACTTACTCTTGGCGATTCGCTTGTCGAGAATCAGAATTGAGGTCTTCACACCTGAGTAAGGCTGAAACACTCCAGACGGCAGCGAGATGACGCCGATGAGTGCTTCCTTCAATAGCACTTGGCGTAATCGCCGATAAGCAGTTCCGCCTTGGAAAATAATGCCCTCTGGGACGATGATGCCTGCGCGGCCGTGCGTGGTCAGATGCTCCAGCATGTAATCCACAAACAGCACTTCGCTGCGCTTGGCCTGGATCGAGAAACGCTTGTGCGGCTTGATGCCGCCTTTGGGCGACATGAAGGGCGGGTTGGCGAGGATGACGTCGGCGTATTCGTTCCAGCGGTCTTCGGAGGTGAGCGTGTCGTATTCGAAAACGTGCGGGTCGGCAAAGCCGTGCAGATACAGGTTAGCCAGCGACAGCCGCACCATGTCAGGCGAAATGTCGTAGCCCTTGAAGTTCTGCGCAAGCTTGCCGCGTTCGGTGGGTGTCAGCGTGCTGTGGCCCTTCGCATCGGTATTCGCGCGCACGATGTGCTTGTACGCAGAAATCAAAAAACCCGCCGTGCCGCAGGCCGGATCGAGCACGGTCTCGTCTTTCTTCGGGTCGAGCACCGCGACCATGAAGTCGATGATGTGGCGCGGGGTGCGGAACTGCCCGGCATCGCCTTGGGAGCCGAGCACGGAGAGGAGATACTCGAAGGCATCGCCGAGGCGTTCGGAATGGTCGTAGTTGAACTCGTCGATGATCTTGAGGAAGGCGCGCAGGGTCTCCGGGTCGCGATACGGCAGGTAGGCGTTCTTGAAGATGTCGCGGAAGAGCGGCGGGATGCCGGGGTTCTCCGGCATCTTGGCGATGGCCTCGGCGTAGAGGTTCAGAGTCTCGTGGCCACCGAGCCCGGAGCGCATCAGCTTCGCCCAACCGTAGCGGGCGTAGTCGCTGGCG
>JBDSVN010000204.1:0-2958 GCA_039927175.1 Lysobacteraceae bacterium
GTTCCCGAAAATACCGTCAATCCGCCACCCGCCATTGCGACCCGGATCGAGCGCGAACAGGCTGGCGTCGGAACAGCTCGCGAGCGCGACGACGACCGCGATGATTTTTCGCATGGCTTCGACTGGCCCGTGCACGGACGCATCAGCGGCCAGTACGGTAGCCAGCGCATCTACAACGGCACGCCGAAATCCTGGCACTCGGGCATGGATGTTGCTGCTCCAAAAGGTACGCCGGTGCACGCGCCGGCAGGCGGCATCGTGATCTTCGCCAATCCGGATCTTTATCTCACCGGCGGCACGGTACTGATCGACCACGGCCAGGGCGTGAGCTCGAACTTCCTGCACATGAGCCGCATCGATGTGAAGGTTGGCGACCGTGTTGAACAAGGCCAGGTGATCGGTCTGGTCGGCGCCACCGGCCGCGCCACCGGCCCGCACATGCACTGGGGCATGAACTGGTTGACAGTTCGCGTGGATCCGCAGTTGCTGGTAACGCCCGCCAGCGAACAGCCCGCTATCGAAGCAAAGTAGCGTGCGCTATGCGCACGGATGGATCCCGATCGTGCGCACAGCGCACGCTACTCGTGAGATTTGGGCGGTTTGCGCAGCAATCCGACCACCATGACGATCACGGTGAGCGCACCGAGCACCAACACGCCCCACAGCAGCCACGTGCGGCGCTGTTTTGCATCCCATCCATTGAGTGCTGCCGCACCTGCGGATGCCTGCATCGCACTGTAGTCGACCGCCTGCGGCCGCCATTGGTCGCCGTAACGCGCACGCAATTGACCGATCAACGCATCGATCGCGAATGCGTCGCGATGCGCACGCTTGCTACCGGCCACGATCACGAATGGCGCGCGCCCGTGGGTCAGCACCACCCAGCTTTCGGGTCGATAACCGAATTGCAGCTGTGGCGTTTTCGCGACGTTTGCATCCGCTTCGATGCGCCACTCGCGCGCACGCGTTGCGCCGATTTCCATCGGCTCCGCATCCAGGCCGATACCGGCACCACGCAGGCGGAACGCGGTGTAATCGCCAATCCGCCGCCAGTTCGTTTCGCCTTCGTCGCGCGTAGACACCGTGAAGCGCGCCACTGCATTGGCGTCGGCGAGTGCGATGGTGACGCGTTCGACCGCAACGCGTGCAGGCAATCGATAGACAAACGCTGCGCCATCGCGGCGGACAAAATCCGCATCCAATGTGGCGCGCACGAGCTCCTTGCCTGGTTCGCGCAACCGCAATTGCACTGCCCGCAACGGCAACGACTGCGACGACAGCACGCGCAGATAGGTCGCCGATTGCGCGTCGAATTCCACACTTCGCCGCAGCAGTGTTTGCCCGTTCTGGCGGAGTTGCGCGATTGGTGCATTCACCGCGACATTGCGCCAATTGCGCAGGTCGTCGCTCGCCTCCACGACAACCTGCGTGCTGAAGTCGGTTGCGGCATCGTCGAAATCGAAAGCCAGTCCGTCGATCATCCGGTCTTTTGCACGCACATCGATCAACACATCGCGTACGCCACTACTGGCCGTTGCCCGTGATGCAGCGGACAGGGTCGTATCCAGCGCAAGACTACCGTCGGCACTGCGGGTGACATGCAACTGCAGGTCGCCGGCAGTTGTTGTCGACGGCTCCTGCGCAGGCAGCGCGAACCACACCGCGTTGCTCCATGTGCTCGACGGCGTGCGATACGCCGACGGCAGCGGATCGAACGCCAGTTCCTCGCCATCGGCATTGAACGCTGCCAGGTCCGAGAGATCGTCACGCGTGACCTGCCGATAGATGCTGTCGTCGAGAGTCAGCGTGTACGCATCGGCCTTGTCGGTCTTGAGCGTCCATTGGCTCGCATAGTCGGCCGGAGTCGCTGCAGCGACACGCGCGACCAGCAACAAACCTGCAACAACGATCAGCGGCTTCATGGTGATTTGACCTCGTTGGATGTGGCTGTATCAGCATGCGGAAGTTGGTCGTTCGCACTCGCTTCCTGCCGTGGTGGCGACGGCGCGATGTAGCCGACGCCCACCAGCAACAATCCGACCGCGAGGAAGGACGCGATGCCCGGCATGTCGCCCATGTAGTGGCGATCCAGCGCAATGAGCTTCAACAACACGATGCCCATCAGCACTGCGCCACCCATCCACAGGCGGCGATTGCCGCGCCGCGAGCCGACGATCCATGCGCCGACACCTAGCAGGCTCCAGACCAGGGTCAACGCCATCTGGCTCATGCCGGAATCGAAAATCTGCGCGCTCCACGGTTCGCCATGCCAATGATGCACCGCACGCAAAGTCACAGAGGTGATGAAAGCGAATCCGACGTATGGCCATGCCCTGCGCAGATCGCGCAAGGAATCCGGACACAGCGCATGCAGCAACACGGGGATGACGACCAACATCAGTTCCAGCGGGTTGAGTAGCGGCACGTAGGCGAGTGGCGAGGTGTCGCCCTCGACGAACAGGCCAGTCACGAACGCCAGCGCGAGCAGGGCCGATGCTGGCGCGAACCAGCCAATGCGGTAACCATCGAACAACTCTGCTCGCGGCCACGCGAACGCTTCCGGCTTGCGCCACAAGCCAAGCGTCAACAGTACGAGCGGCGCGAGCAACATCGCGAAGTGCCAGCCGTTCGCTACTTGCGAGGCCCTTGCCAGATGATCCAGCTGCAGCATCACCGCGACCGCGATCGTCCACAGCCATGCGAGGTGAGTGCCCGCAGGAATTCGCGAGGCTTCGCTGCGCGCACTCCACAAGGCCCAGAACATCGCGATGGCGTATGCAGCCCAGATGCCCAGCGTTGATGGCGCAAGCGGGCCATCGGGTTTCAAGGCGAACATCACCAGCAACTGCAGCGTCGCACAGGCCAGTACCAGCCAGCCAATCCGCCACCACGGCAGGCGGGCCCGCAGGATCGCCGCAACCGCGATGGTTGCAGCGAAATAACCGATGCCAAAACGCC
>JBDSVN010000205.1:0-8707 GCA_039927175.1 Lysobacteraceae bacterium
CAGTCGGCAATTCCGGATACTCGGGCGTGCTGGCGCTGGCACAGGCTTCGGCGACGCGATCGGGATCGTCCGGCACCGGATTGTCTTCGCACAGCGCAGGGAACGAACAGATTTCCGCGTTGTTCGACCACGGCGTGATCGTCGCAATGCGCGCATCGCTGGCTGCGCATGCAGCGATGCGTTGCAGCCAGTTCTTTGTCGTGATGGTGTCGCTGTTGAGCAGCACGACATCGGCATCGCCAGTCTCGACGAATGCGCGGTTGACGTTGCCGACGAATCCAAGATTGCGATCACGCAGGACGATGGTTGCAGCGAGCCGCGTGCCGCGCTTCCAGTCGTCGAGCAAGCGCGCGATCCGCGGATCGGTCGACGCATCGTCGGCGACAAGTACGTTCGCACCATGCGGCAGCGTGCGATCAAGACTCGCAAGGCAGGCATCGACTTCTTCCAGCGCGTTGAACACCGGCACGATCACGCTCGGCAGGTCGCGCACTGACGTTGCCGCTGTCACGGTTGCTCCGTCGCGTCCAGCCAGCGATGCGCAAGGCGGATCATGCCCATCTCGCGGGTGCTGCCGCGAATCACGAACACGCGCTCGGTGGTACCGAATAGGCGCACGCCCTCGGGATCGAGCGGATGCACGCGCAACAGGTATTGGCCCGGCAACAACGGCAAGGCGTCGAAGGCAATCCGGTAACGAAAACGGTTACCGCCGAGCGCTTCGGGCGTGACCGCATCCATGTCGCTGCCTACGCCATACACCGGGCTTCCATCGGCGCGTACGATGCCGACGATCAATGCCGGCGGTCGGCCATCGGCGGAGCGCGCAATCGCTTCCACCAGCAACGGCGATTCCTGCGGAAGGATGATCTGGCCGAGGCTTCCGTCGCCGTTGAGCAACACTTCGTCGATTGCGAATTCGCCCGACTCCGAGTGCGCGGATTGTTCCTCCTCGATCTGCACGCGGCCTTTCTGTTCGTGCCACGCCACGTAAGCCTGGGTGACTTCAAACACGTCGCCATGCGCACGCACTCGGCCATCGGCCAGCCACAGCGCTTGTCGGCAAAGTTTCTGGATGTGATAGATGCCGTGCGAAACCAGCATCAAAGTGCCGCCGCCGGCGAGGTAATCGTCCATCCAGCGAATGCATTTGCGCTGGAAACTTTCGTCGCCGACCGCGAGCACTTCGTCGGTGATCAGCAACTGCGGACGCACCGAAGCGATCACCGCGAAACCGAGCCGCACCACCATGCCCGATGAGTAATGCTTGACCGGCTCATGGATGTAGTCGCCGATATCGGCGAACGCGAGGATGTCGGGAAGTTTTTCGGCAAGCGCATCGCCGGACAATCCGCGCAATGCAGCGGACATGCGCACGTTGTCGATGCCGCTGTATTCGGGATGGAAGCCAGCACCGAGTTCGAGCAATGCGCCGACACTGCCGCGCGTGGCGACGCTACCGGCGCTCGGCGTGAGCACGCCGGTGACAAGCTTGAGCAAGGTGGATTTTCCGGCACCGTTTTCGCCGATGATGCCGAGCGATTCGCCGGGCCGCACGCTGAAGCTGATGTCTTCGAGCACGCTCGCAACACGCCGCGGCGGACGACCGCGCAGCACATCCCATAGCGCGTGCACGCGATCGCCACGCTGGCCGACTACCGGATAGCGCTTGCACAAATGCTCGGCTTCAACCAGAGGGAGCGTGTCCGGCGTCGTGCTCACAGGAAATCCTCGACGTGCGGTTGCGAACGCACGTACATCCAGCGCGCGACCAGCAATGCCACTGTCGCGAATGCCGCCGAGTACGCCATTGCATGCCAGTGCACCGGCTCGCTCATCAATGCAGCGCGCAGACCTTCAATCGGCGCAGTCATCGGATTGGCCGACAACACGATGTTCATCGCCGCCGGCATGTGGCTGCGGTCGTACAGCACCGGCGTCAGGAAGAATCCGAGACTCACCAACTGGGTGATGACCTGCGCCGTATCGCGCATGAACACCTGGATCGTGGCAAGAATGAATCCTGTCGCGACGGTGTGCGCAATGATGATGAGGATCGCCAGCAGGACCACCGGCAATCCGGCTACCGTCACTTGCAGTTGCAACGCGAACAGGATCACGAGCACGACGATGTAACCGGCCAGATCGTAGATCGCAGTACCGGCCATGCGAGTGAACACATAATACGAGTGCGGGATCGCAATCTTCTGGATCATCCCGGCGTTTTCGGTCAGTGATGTCGTGCCGCGCAAGATCGCATTGGCGTACATCTGCCATGGCCACATGCCGAGCGCGAGGAATGCCGCGTACGGCAGGCCATTCGCGCTAGCCCGATTCGGCAGCAACTTGGTGAACACCACCGCCAGCACCGCGAACTGCAGTAACGGCTGCAGCAATCCCCACGCCCAGCCAATCATCGTGTCCTTGTGGCGATCGACCAGTTCGCGCTTGAGCAGCGTCCGCAGCACGCTGACCCCAGCGACAGGATTTCCTGCACGCCTGCGCGCCATCACTTGCCCTTTGGCGGCTGCCGCAGCGGATCCAGCGCCTGGAAACGGCTGCCGTATTCGTCGGTCAACTTGCGCAAATCGGCTGGGTCGCGGATCACCGTTGGCGTGATCAGCACCAGCACTTCTTCGCGTTCCTTGTTCTTGCTCTGGGTACCGAATAGTCCGCCGATCACGGGGATGCGGCTGAGGTAAGGCACTCCGTTGCGACCGACGCCATCGGTTTGCTTGATCAATCCCGCGAGCACGACGGTTTCGCCGCTCGGCACTGCGACCGATGTCTTGAGCTTGCGATTGTCGACGCTGATGTTGCCGGCGATGGTCGGGCCGGTGGAACTCGGCGAACTCACATCCTGGGTGATGTCCATGAACACCATGCCGTTCGTGCTCACGCGCGGTTTCACTTTCAGGCTCACGCCGGTCTGCCGGAATTGCACTTGGCTGTAGGTGTTAACCGTGCTTCCATCGCCGGGTGTGGGCGACGGCGTGGTCCCCGAAGCAGGATTGAAGATCGTGCTTGCGACGGGAATCTGCGTACCCGAATCGAAATCGGCCTCGACGTTGTTGCGCACCACCAGCGAGGGCGCCGACAGCACGCGCACGTTGGTCACCGCATCGAGTGCCTTGATTACCGCGAGTGAATTATGGCCGAGGAAGGTCCAGCTCGCGCCGGGCGAGACCGGGTCGGTGAAAGGCAGGATGCTGCCGGCGATTGGCCCGAAGCCGTGCTTGCCTGCGGCGATACCACGCAGGGTCGGATCCGGAATCGCGTTCTGGAAATACCAGCTCACGCCGTAGCTCAAGTCGCCGGTGAGTTTGACCTCGATGACCTGCGCTTCGATGTGCACCTGCAACGGCATCGCGTCGAGGCGATCGATCGCGCGGCGGATCGATTCCCATTGCAACGGCGTGGCGCGCACCAGCAACGAATTGCTGTCTTCCACAGCAGTGATGCTCACGCCACTAGCCTGGCCCTGGCTTGCTGCGGCAGCAGAGGCCGCGCCATTACGCGAACTTTGCGCGACTGGAGCAGGCGTGGGAGCAGCGCCCTGCCTGTCCTGGTCGTAAGTGCTGACCTCGACCGGATCAAGCCCAGGCATCGTCGATGGCGACGACACTTGCTGCGGCGCGGAGTTGCCGTACAGCGTGCCGAGTTGCGTCGACAAATCCGTCGCCTTGACGTTCTTGACGTCGTACACGTACAGGCGCGGTGTTTGCCCATCGCCCTGGTCGAGGCGATCGATCCAGGTCTGCATGTCGTTGAGATATTTCGGTTGCGGCGTGATCACCAGCACCGCGTTGATGCCTTCGAGCGGCATGAAGCGGAACATGCCGGCGACCGGCGTCTTGCTGTGCTCGCCGAAAGCCTGCTCAAGCTGGGTGACGATGTGCGCCGCATCGGTCTGCTGCAGCGGGAACACGCCAACCGACATGCCGGCCAGCCAGTCCACGTCGAAAATCTGCACGGTGCGCAGGTAGTTGTTCAATTCGTCGCGGGTGCCGGCGAGCACGAGCAGGTTGCGCGCTGGATCCACGCTGACGATCGCGTTGGGACGCGCATACGGCACCAGCAATTTCTGCATTTCGGTGGCGGAGATGAAATGCAGCGGCACCGCGCGTACTTCGTAACCGCGCGCGCCTGCTGCGCTTCCGGTATGCGGCGCGAGGTTTCCCGGGACGGCCTGGTCGGACGGCACGATGTTGTAGCGGCCATTGGCCCAGAACATGCGCGCGTTGTTCCAGCCCAGCACCATTTCCAGCAGGGACAACGCCTGGTTGGCGTTGACCGGGCTCGGTGTGGACAAGGTCACCGTGCCCTGCACGCCGGGCGCAATGACGTAGTTCTTCTGCAACAGGTCGCCAAGGATTGCCTTGACCACGGCGTTGAGCGATTCACCCTCGAAGTTGAACGTCGTTTCACCCGGGCCACCGGCTCCGGAACCTGGTGGCGGCGCTGCTGCGGCTTCGGCATTGATGGTCTGGCCGGTGCCGATGCGGATGGTTGGTGGAATCCGCGGCGGCGGCGGCGCCTCGAAGGATTTCTGCGCATCGTTGCCAGCCATCGTGTCTGCAGACGGCGGCGGCAGTACCGCGGCGCGATCCATGCGTGGGCGCGGCGCATCGGCGCAGCCAACAAGGACCGTCAGCAGCATGCACGCGAGCATCGGCGCAACGCCGTTGCGAACGCGCCGGGCCAGGTCATGAAACATCATGCGAAGTCGGATCATGCGGGTCACTCTACCTTTTGTCGTTCGGCTGCGGCGTATCGTCGGACTGGCTTTGCGCCTGCAAGCGGCGTTGTTCGATGCGTTGGCGAATCTGTTCGGCCTGGCGTTCGGCTTCAGCGGCGGCGAGGGTCGCGACCGCCGAAGGTGATTGCTTGGCGTTCGGCATTGGGGGAAGCCCGGCATTCGGGGTTGCCATGGACGGCAGCGGCAATGGGCCGAGTGCCCCGCCGGCGACTACCTGTGGCGTCAGGCCGATGGGCGTGGGTTGCACGCCGCCATGTCCGTCGAATACGCGCAACTGCAATGTCTGCTTGCCTTGTGTGCCGCCGTCGAATACCGCCGAACGCGGCGCGATCGCAACCAGGCGCCAGGCCGCGTAATCGCCTTCCAGCGGCTGGCCTTGGCGTGCACGAAAACTCTGGTGCGAATCGTTGTCCTGCACGATCACCATCTGCAGCGTCGGGGTGATGATCACGCTGGTCAGCGCCACGTTGAGCGGATGTCCGGCCGAACCGTTGCCTTCGATGTGCACGCTGATCGGCTTGCGGTCCGGATAGAACAGCGGGCGATCGGATGCCGCCGCGTAGGACTCGATCGGCCCGAGCGGCGATCTCGCATCCGCCAGCGCAATGCCCGGCAGGCTTGGCAACTGCGAAGGATCGTCGGGCAGCAACTGGTAACGTCCACCGAAACCTGCCACGGCGACGATCGCGCACAGCAATGCCCAGCCTGCGATGGCGATGAGCAACCAGCTGCGCGGATCAATCCTGCTTGGCATTGCCGCCTCCGATGCCGGGACGCAGGTAACCGTACAGGTCGAAGCTGATATCGAGCGGCGCGCTGTTGTCGAGAGCGCCGGTATCGGAGACGAATCCACGTCGGCTGATGATGTTCAGATTGTTGACAAACAACTGCGGGCGGCCACCCTCGAACGCATGCAGCAACGCATCGAACTCGCTCATGCCGCAGAGCATGCGCACCTGCAGGACCACGCGTTGATAGCGCTCGGGAATGGTCGATGGCACCGGCGTGCGCTGGGTGATGTTGCAGGACGCATGACCGGGACTGATTGCATCGATTTGCGATTCCATCCGTTGCACCAGTCCGGCGCTTGCCAGTTCGGCACTCGCTTCAGGCAGGAATCCGGGGTTTGCCGCTTCGCTGTTGCGCACGGCAGCCAGGCGTTGCTCGATCGCCGGTTGCTGTTGCGCGAGCATGCGCATGTGCAATTCCTCGGCGCGCAATTCCTGCATGCGATCGCCCATCGACAGCATGGGAACGGTCCACCACCAGTGCAGGAGAATCAGGTATGCCAGCGCCACGGCCAGCAACAGCAGGCCGATCGCATACGGGCGGCTGCGTTCAGCGCTGGGAAGACGCATTCGGCGCTCCTGACTGTGCTGCGCCACTGCGGGTCGCGGCATCCGGTTTCACGCCGGCTGCCGGCGTGCCGACCAGTTGCGCGGCCAGGGTGAAACGCAAGAGTTTGCTCGTGGCATCCGGTTGCACGCTGCCGCTGAGCGCAGGCGTGCGCAACAGGCTCGACGCCTGCAACTTGGCGACCAGACCAGCGGGATCGCTGCTCAGCCCGGTGAGATAGAGCTGCCCATCCTGTTCGCTGAAGCGTTCCAGGTAGGTGTTGTCCGGAATGCGCGCGCTCATGTCGGCGAGCAAAGCCAGCATCGGCGGTTTTTCGGCGCGTGCGCGCGCAAGAAAGTTGGCGCCTTCGGTGGCATCCTCAAGTTGTTGTTTCAAGGCACCGACCACGCGCGCCTGGTCGTGACGTGCAGCGGCGATTGCTTCAAGCCGAACGACCGCGGCACTCCGGTTGTCGAGCATTTGCGTGAGTGCGAACAGCAATGCGATCAGCGCGAATGCCGCCAATCCCAGATGCAGCCACTGCGCGCGTCGATCCCTCCGTTGCCGACGTTCGAGCGGCAACAGGTTGCATTGCAGTGGCTGGCCGGGCTGATCGCGCGACGTCGCATCGCGCGCATCCACTCCGCTCAGCCGATCCGCCAATCCACCGAGCGGCGCCAGCGCGGCCTCGAGCTTGTCCTTCGGCAACACCAGCAATTCGACTTGCGCGATCTTGCTGGTTGCATCGACATCCAGCACGCGGCAATCGAAACAAACCTGGTCGGTACGAAACGGCGTCTGCCGATCGATCTCGTGAATGACGACATCGCGCAGGCGTTCGATCGCCGCTGCCGGCAACGGAATCGTGCGTCGCAGCACCTGCCCGCCCGGCAACAACAACCAACGCGCACGTTCGACGCGGCTCGCGCCGAGCGCCGCATCGACCTGCGCCGCAAGATCCACGTCAGATTGTTCAAGCGCAATGCTGCGCAGCAGGAGATCGCGACCGGAATCCTCGATGTGTATTTCCAGTGCGTCCGCTGTCACCACATACAACACGCGTGCCTGCGCCTCGGCGAACAACGCCCGCCACGACGCCGGCAACAACGTCGCCAACTCGCCGCCCCACCAGTTCAGGAACCGGCGCAGCGGACTGCGCGCATAGCGCGCGCGCGCACGATGCAACGGCACGCTGAGGCGGTCGGCAATGGACGACGATGCTGGCATCAGTACGATTCTCCCTCCCGCCACTGCAGCGGCACATACAGCTGGCCAAAGGGTCCGGCCTGGGAAACGCGAACGATAGCATCCACGGTCAGCTTCGTGCCGTCCGCAAGCGTCGCCTGGCTGGAAATATCGTAAGTTCCGGTGCCAGACTGCACCACGAATGGCTGTCCGTTGGGCAGCACCGGCGGTGGCGCGGCCGACCCAGGCTGCCAGTTTTGGCGCTGTCCCTGGAACAGGTCGGCATTGTCCGGGCTCAATCCCAGCGCCTGCAGGACAGCCTGCGGCGCGAATGTCGGGCTGGGATCGCCGCCCGCATAGACCGTCACGTTCGGCTCGATCTTCTGGTACAGGGCGAAATCCATGCCGAGCACACGCTGCAATTCGGATACGGTTTCGAAGGGTTTGTTCTTCGGTCCATACGCAAGCCCTGCGCTGGCGTAATCGGAGGATTCCGCACCGCCCGGTGTGAGCAGGTCGTCGGGGTCGCGGTAATCCACGATCGCCGCGGCGAGATCGCTGGCGCGCGGCTCGGGCACGCCAAGCGCATGCAAGAGGCGCGCGAGCAGTTGCGGCGATGCGCTGTTGAGATCGATCTTTCCGGATTCGTCGAGCACATGGATTTGCAACGTCGCATCGCCGAGCTTGAATTCGTACGGGCGACCATCCGGTACCCAGCGCCGTGCATTGTCCGGATACGACATCCGCAGCACTGCGTATTCGATGCCGGCTTGCGCTGCCTCGCGCGCGACCAGCGACGATCGCAACTGGTGCGCCTGCAGGGATTCGATCCGTGCGCTCTGCGCGAAGCCGCCGATCACCGCGGTCAGCAAGACCAGCAGCCACAGCACGAGGATCAATGCGGCTCCGCGCATTCCGAGCACTGGCCCGGTTTTCATGCAGCGCAACGCACTCACTTGCCGTCTCCTGAAGGTGGCGGCAGCGTCGGGCCTGGTGCCACCACGGCGGCGGCCTGCACGCGCGCAAATCCAAGCGGCAATCCAGTGACAAATGCCGGCCACGGACGCGATGGATCGGCGAAGCGCAATTGCAGGCGGATTTCCAGCGGCAATTCGCCGACGCGATCCCAGTCCTCGTGCCACGCTTCGATTTTCGCGTCCGGGCCAAGTCCGCGGTATTCGAAATGCGCATCGCTGATGCCATCGAGCAATTTCTCTGGCGGAAGCTTGCTGTCGTCATCGAGCGGCTTTTCGTCCACCAGCATCGCGTAGCTGAATTGCAGGCGCCGGGCTCCATCGCCTGCATCCGACGGCACGAGCTTCAGGGTCAGCACATACGGTCCGCCGCGCGACAGATAGCCCGGCATCGCGGCGACGAAACGCACCTGTTCGCGCGTGCCTTCGAGGAAACTGACTCCTTGTGTTTCCG
>JBDSVN010000206.1:0-3078 GCA_039927175.1 Lysobacteraceae bacterium
GTCGAAGTTACGCAGGGTGAAACGCTTTTCAACATGCTGGAATGGGAAACGCAAATTGCGGGTCTGGCCATGAAAATGAGCTACGCGGGACAGGCCACCGGGTACATTGCAGAAAATACCTTTCAAGGCGTCTTCTCTGCGCAGTACTACTGCGATTTTCCCGAAACGGGCCGGCTCAAGATGTTCATAGAAACGACTGGCTCGTTTCGAGTACAAATAGATAATCGATAGATTCGAAGGTGGTTGAGCAGTGTTCTGACACCCAATTGCTTGCTAGAAATGCGGCTTCTCCGCCGCCATCTCGTAACGCGCAACGCAATCAAGAATTTCCTGGCGCGAAGTCGCTGCATCCCGCCAACCTTCGATCTTCACCCACTTGCCGGGTTCGAGATCCTTGTAGTGCGCGAAGAAATGCGCGATGCGGTCGCGCCAGTGTTGTGGCACGTCGCTGATGTCGTGGATGTGCGAATAACCGGAGAACACCTTGTCGATCGGCACGGCGAGGATCTTGGTGTCAGCGCCGGCTTCATCGGTCATGGCCAGCATGCCGACCGGACGGCAGCGGATCACCGAGCCTGGAATCAATGGCAGCGGCATCATCACCAGCACGTCCACCGGATCGCCGTCGCCGCAGAGCGTGTGCGGCACGTAGCCGTAGTTGCACGGATAGCGCATCGGCGTGGACAGCACGCGGTCGACGAAAATCGCGCCGGTGGCCTTGTCCACTTCGTATTTCACCGGCTCGGCGTCTTTCGGAATCTCGATCACGACATTGATGTCGTTCGGCACGTCGTGGCCGGTGGAAACGAGGTCGAGGGCCATGCGGTCTCTCCTGAAATGGCGGTGCGCGGCGCAATGCGCGGCAGGGCGCGAAGGATACGGCATCGGCTGCGGCGTCGCATCCACGTCCGGCATCGCATACGCTAGAGCCATCACGGCGGGACAGCGCATGCGCATTCGCAACCGGTATACCGAAGCGGCACCGCAATTCGTGGATCGTGCATGGGCATGACCGCCGAACACGCGACCGCTTCCCACGCGACCGTCCCGGAAGGGCGCGCGTATTTCCCGTGGCTGGATGCGCTGCGCGGATTCGCGGCGGTCAGCGTGATCGTCTATCACCTCGTTGCACTGGCGAACCTTCCGGTGCCGGCGACGATGCCGTGGCAGTGGTTCCGGTTCGGATTCCTCGGCGTCGATCTGTTCTTCGCGATCAGCGGCGCGGTGATTTTGCTCGCGCTCGAACAAGCGCGGCAACGTGCGCCGTCGCGCTATCGCATCGAATTCTTCAGGCATCGCCTTGCGCGCATCCTGCCGTTGTACCTGATCTCATGCACGGTGTTCGTGTTGCTGGTGAAGCCCGACATCCTGCAGCGCGCGCATCTTGCGCACCTGCTGCTGGCGCAATTGCTGTTTGTGCAGAATCTGTCTGCATCCACGCATGGCGTCATCAACGGACCGAGCTGGTCGCTTGGGCTGGAGATGCAGTTCTACGTGTTGATGGCGATTGGCGGCGTGCTTCTGCTGAAGCGGCGTGGCTGGCTGCTGCCGTTGCTGCTGTTCGCAATTGCCATCGGATGGCGTGCGATCGTGTGGTGGCAGGATGCGGGCTCGCATATCGCTGCGCCCGATCCCGCGCAATTCATCCATGCCAGCGAATTGCCGGGCGTGATCGACGCATTCGCCGCCGGCATGCTGGTCGCGTTGTGGCAGCGCCGGCGACGTGCACGCGGCGATACGCCGAACCTCAAACTCGCATTGATCCTCGGCGCGCTCGCGTTGTTGTGCTGGTGCGGCGCGCTTGAATGGTTCATCGCGCGCGCGGCCGATTACTGGACGACTCCGTCGAGCGCGATCGTCCTGCGCAGCATCACCGCGATTGCCGGCGGGCTCACCGTTGCCGCCGCGTTTGCCGCGCCGACACTGCGCTTCGGCCGCAAGGCGATGATGCTCGCTGGCGATCTCAGCTACGGCCTGTATCTGTGGCACATGCCGGTACTGTTGTGGCTGCAATCGCGGATGCCGACGAACGCGCCATGGCGTTTCGCACTCGCGGTGTTCGCGCTCACCATCGCGCTGTCGGCGTTGACTTGGTTCGCGATTGAACGGCCAATCCTGCGCTGGGCGCGAAAGCCACGTACGGCTTCCTGAGCGCAGCGTGCGCTACGCAATGAGGAAGCGCATTGCGCGATGAACTTCCCCGCATAAATCATCGAAGCAAACGCGATGACTTCAATAGCTCAAAGCGAATCTGACGATGCCAATTACACGACGAAAAAAAGCCCCGCACGAGGCGGGGCTTTCGATTGCAGCTTGATGATCGAGAATTACAGCAGCGGCACTAGCAACAGCGCGACAATATTGATGATCTTGATCAGCGGGTTCACGGCCGGGCCGGCAGTGTCCTTGTACGGGTCGCCGACGGTGTCGCCGGTGACGGCGGCCTTGTGTGCTTCCGAACCCTTGCCGCCGAAGTTGCCGTCTTCGATGTACTTCTTGGCGTTGTCCCACGCGCCGCCGCCAGTCGTCATCGAAATGGCGACGAACAGGCCGGTGACGATGGTGCCGATCAGCACACCGCCGAGCGCCTGCGCGCCGGCTTCGGACGAACCCGCGAGCCACTTGAAGCCGAACGCGACCACGACCGGAACCAGAACCGGCAGCAACGACGGCACGATCATTTCCTTGATCGCCGACTTCGTGAGCATGTCCACCGCGCGCGAGTAATCGGGCTTGGCGGTGCCTTCCATGATGCCGGGGATGTCGCGGAACTGGCGACGCACTTCCTCGACCACCGCGCCCGCAGCACGACCGACCGCTTCCATCGCCATCGCGCCGAACAGGTACGGAATCAAGCCGCCGATCAGCAGGCCGATGATGACGTAATGGTTCGACAGGTCGAACGTGGTGGCATGCCCGAAACGGGTTTCAAGGTTGTGCGTGTAATCGGCAAACAGGACCAGTGCGGCAAGGCCAGCCGAACCGATTGCATAACCCTTGGTCACGGCCTTGGTCGTGTTGCCGACCGCGTCGAGTGGATCGGTGACGCCGCGCACTTCCGGCGGCAGATCGGCCATC
>JBDSVN010000207.1:0-5086 GCA_039927175.1 Lysobacteraceae bacterium
AATAGACGATGATGCCGACCCAACCGAGGCCACTCAGGCCTTCGGTCAGCCAGCCGTAAAAAGCGGGCGACATGGTGAACTCCACGGAATATCCGCACATGATGGCGACTGGCGGCCCGCGTTTCCACTGTGCGTGACGGTACTGGATCGCTCTCCAGCCTCCCTGTTCATGTTCAAGACAACCCTGACGACAGCACCAATGCCTGAATTGCCCGAAGTCGAAACCACCCGTCGTGGCCTGTTACCGCATCTTGTCGGCCGTCGCGTCACGGGCGCGATCTTGCGTCGACCCGACCTGCGCTGGCCAATCGCGCGTGAAATCGTTGCCGAATTGCCAGGACAACACATCGCCGCAGTGATCCGACGTGCGAAATACCTGCTCGTGGAAGCCGAAACCGGCAGTGCGCTGCTGCACCTGGGCATGTCGGGCAGTCTGCGCGTGCTGTCGGAGAACATTTCGCCGGGCCTTCACGACCATGTGGACATCGCGCTCGATTCAGGCAAGGTGCTGCGTTTCAACGATCCGCGCCGCTTCGGCTGCCTGCTCTGGCAGCCGGCCGGCACCATGCATCCGCTGCTTGCCAAGCTGGGCCCCGAACCGCTCACCGATGCCTTTGATGGCGAATACCTGTGGCGGCTCAGCCGCGGCCGCAGCGCGTCGGTGAAAACCTTCCTGATGGACCAGTCGGTCGTGGTGGGCGTCGGCAACATTTATGCGGCCGAGGCCCTGTTCCGTGCCGGCATTGCGCCACGTCGTGCCGCCGGACGGGTCAGTCGGGCGGGTTATGCCGCGCTTGCCGATGCAGTCAAGCAGATCCTCGCCCACGCCATCACGCGCGGCGGCACGACCTTGCGTGATTTCATCGCGCCCGACGGCGCGCCGGGTTATTTCGAACAGGAACTGCTGGTGTACGGGCGTGCCGGCGAGAAGTGCAAAGTCTGCCAGACGCCACTTCGGGACGGCGTCCTTAGCCAGCGCGCGACCGTCTGGTGCCCGCACTGCCAGCGTTAATTGCACAAAACGCGAAACAGGGAACCGACCGGCCTACGAACCGCTATAGTTCGGGCTCGGGAGGGGACATGTCGACGGATGCTGACATCACTACATTGCTCACGGCCGCACGCGGAGGCGATCGCGCGGCATTGGACAATGTCCTCGCGACGCTTTACCGCGAATTGCACTCCATGGCCCGCCGCCAGCTCAACGGCCAGCGCGGTGCGACCCTCGACACCACGGCACTCGTCCACGAGTCCTACTTCAAGTTGATCCGCAGCCAGAACGCCGAATTCGCCGATCGCGCGCATTTCTTCGCGTATGCGGCCACCGCGATGCGCAGCGTGGTCGTGGATTACGCGCGCCAGCGCCTGAGCCAGAAACGCGGCGGCGACCTGCAGCGGGTCACCGATCTTCCCGACGACATCACCTCAGGCATCAGCATCAGCGAAGACATGCTGCAGCTGGACAGTGCATTGCAAAAACTGGCCGCCGCGGATCCGCGCCTGGCCAAGGTCGTCGAGATGCGCTATTTCGCCGGCCTGTCCGAAGCGAGCATCGGCGAATTGCTCGAATGCTCCGAACGCACCGTGCGCCGCGACTGGCAGAAAGCGCGGCTGTTCCTGCTGGCGGAACTGCAGCCAGACTGAGGGCGGCGTCGTGCATACGGAATTATGGTCCCGCATCGCACCGTTACTGGACGAACTGCTCGAACTCGAACCGGACGAATGCGCTGCACGTCTGGATGAATACGAGCGTGACGATCCTGCACTCGCGATCGAATTGCGGCGGTTGCTGACGCTGGATTCCTCGCGTCCGGACTTCATGGCGACGCCGGTCTGCCTGGCATCCTCCCACGCATCGATGCCGGGCATGCTGGTTGGGCCGTATCGCCTGCTGCGGATGATCGGCGAAGGCGGCATGGGCCAGGTCTGGCTCGCCGAACGCGCCGATGGCTTGTTCGAGCGTCGCGTCGCGCTCAAGTTGTTGCGTCCCGGATTTGCCGATACCGGACTGCGCACGCGCTTCGATCGCGAACGTCAGATCCTCGCGACTCTCGGACACGAGCATGTCGCGCGCCTGCTGGATGCGGGATTTGCCGAGGATGGCCAGCCCTACCTCGCGCTCGAATATGTCGATGGCCAGGGCATCAACCAATACGCGGCGCAGCGAAAACTCACCGTGGTGCAGAAGCTCAATCTGTTCCTGCAGGTGTGCAGTGCGGTCAGCCATGCGCATGCAAGCCTGGTCGTGCACCGCGACCTCAAACCGTCCAACATCATGGTCACGCCCGGCGGCGCAGTGCGGCTGCTGGATTTCGGCATCGCCAAGTTGCTCGATGAGCCCGGTCGCGATACCACCAGCGAAACCACCCGCGCCGGTGCCCGCGCGTTC
Organism: Lysobacteraceae bacterium; assembly: GCA_039927175.1. GTDB lineage: Bacteria > Pseudomonadota > Gammaproteobacteria > Xanthomonadales > Xanthomonadaceae > SZAS-103. The sequence continues at coordinate 2,390 of JBDSVN010000207.1, forward strand.
ACCCTGCACTACGCCGCACCCGAGCAGATCCGCGGCGAAGCGGTGACGACCGGCACCGACGTGTATTCGCTGGGCGTGGTGCTCTACGAAATGCTGACCGGATGCAAGCCGTACCGGATCAAGCGCGACACCGATGCTGAGTGGGAAGAAGCGATCCTCAGCTCTGAACCGGTCCGCCCATCCGCGGCAGCGCGTGGCCGCACCGACCTGATCACGCGCTCCGAGCGACGACTGCCGCGCGTTCTCAAGGGCGACCTCGATAACATCGTCCTCAAGGCGTTGAACAAGCAGCCGGAAGATCGCTATCGCTCGGTCGAAGCGCTCGCTTCGGATTTGCGCCGCTATCTCAATGGCCGGCCTGTCGAAGCGCACGCCAGCAGCCTCGGCTACAAGCTCGGCAAATACATGCAACGCAACCTCGTGCAGATCGCGCTGGTCGTTGGCGTCATCGCGCTACTGGGCAGCGCGCTGTACGTGATGTCATGGCAGCAACGCGCAGCGAGGGCCGAAGCCGAACGTGCGCAGGCGATGCACGATTTCATGATCGGCATGTTCGAACAGGCAGAACAGGAGTCGGGGCCGTCGAACGCCGTCGATATCCGCCGCCTGCTCGATGCCGGCGTGCGCCGCACCAATGTCGAGTTCGCGCACCAGCCGATCACACGCGCCGAGTTGCTCGCGCTGATCGCACAAATGCGGCTGCGGCTCGGCGACTATGCCGCGGCAATCGCAGTGCTCGACCAGCAAAAAACGGCACTGTACGCCGCACCGACCAAGGTTCAGATCGAATCCTTGCTGTTGCGCGGCGACGCACTGCGCCAGCTCGGCAAGCCTGCGCAATGCCGCGACCTGCTCTCCGCGCACCTTGTTGAACTCGACAGCAAAGGGAACGATGAAAAGCGGATGGCCGCCGAGTACCAATCGGTGCTGGGACGCTGCGAGCGTGGCTTGCAGCACACCGACGCTGCGCGTGCGCATTTCAAGAGCGCACTGGCGTTGCGGGAATCGCTGGACGACGCGGCAACGGGTGAAGCCGAGAGCCTGGTCGACCTGGCTTCACTGGAATCGGATACCGGCCACAATCAGGCGGCGCTTGCCGGCATGCTCGATGCGCAACAACGGTTGCGCGCTGCGCACAACGAACAGGGGCCGTTGGCGATTTCGATCTGGCTCAACCTCGGCAATCTGTATCGCGAATTCGGCAATGGCGCTGCCGCGGAAAATGCCTATCGCACCGGTTATCGTCTTTCCAGCAACCTGTATGGCGACGGCCATCCGACGACCATCGATGCCGAACGCGGGCTCGCCGCAATCTACGTGGACCAGGGCAAACTCGACCAGGCCGAGGCGTTGTTCAGCAAGGCGCAGGAACAACTTGTGCGACTGCTCGGACCCGAGCATCCCGATCTGGGTTCGATGAGCAATTCGCTTGGCATCATTGCGTGGGAACGCGGCGATGCGGTCTTGGCGGAAACCCGATTACGGCGCGCGATCGCGCTTTGGGCGCCATCGCCGCGCCTGCATGGCGGCCTGTTCAACCTGGCGATGGTCCTGCACAGCGAAGGCAAGAACGCTGAAGCCGAGTCTCTTGCACAGCGTGCCTTGTCGCTGCGTATACAACGCTTCGGTGCAAACAACGGGTTGGTCGGCATGAGCCTTGGCCAACTCGGCGACATCAAACTGGCCGAACGCGATTTGCCCGCCGCCGATCGCTACCTGTCGCAAGCACTGGAAATCCTCAAGGGCAATTTTGGTATTGCGCATACCGCAACCGGAAAAGCGCAGCTATCACTCGCACGCTTGCGCCTTGCGCAGCAACGTCCAGCCGATGCGCAGGCACTGATCGACGACCTCGAACACCGCTTCAAGCCCAGCGATGCCGAGCATCGACGCCTGCTGTGGGCCACGCAGACACTGGCTGCGCAAATGCAATGCGGACAGCCAGACCATGCCGAGCAGGCACGTCGTGAACTCGCCCGGATCCGCGATGCCGTTGTCGCCGAATTGCCGGTCAGCGTGATTGCGCGCGACACCAATGCCGCGCTGGACGCCTGCGGCAAATAGCGATCACGAAGTGGGTTGTTTCAACGGTAATTCGTTCTGCAATAGCGGGATCACGCCGTCGCCAGCCATCACTTTCTTGAACTCCTCGCGACTGACCGACACATAGCGATCATTGCCGCCGATCTCGACTTGCGGACCTTGCGTGATCGCGCGGCCCTGTTCGTCCACGCGCACCACCATCGTCGCCTTCTTGCCGCTGTGGCAGATCGTCTTGATCTCGATCAGGTTGTCGGCCCAGGCCAGCAAATACTGGCTGCCCTCGAACAACTCGCCGCGAAAATCGGTGCGTAATCCATAGGCCAGCACCGGAATTTTCAGGCGATCGACGATCTCGCCAAGTTGCCAGACCTGTGCCTTGGTCATGAATTGCGCTTCATCCGCCAACACGCAATGCAACACGCCATGCGTGGCGATGTCGTGGCGCACGATGCCCATCAAATCGTCTTCGCCATCGAAGATGCGGCCCTCGGCTTTCAAGCCGATTCGCGACGACACCACGCCGGTGCCGTAACGATCGTCGAGCTGCGGCGTGAGGATCAGCGTGCGCATGCCGCGTTCGTGATAGTTGTGCGCGCTCTGCAGCAGGGTGGTGGTCTTGCCCGCGTTCATCGCCGAATAATAGAAGTAGAGCTT
>JBDSVN010000208.1:0-5175 GCA_039927175.1 Lysobacteraceae bacterium
CTCGTCGGAGTCGATGGTGTAGCCGGTGATGTAATCGGCAATGTCCAGCATCGGCTGGTCGGGATCGGGGCGAACAGCGGAACGGATATCGTGGTGGCTCATGGGCTCTCGGTCAGGGGCGGATCAGTCCGCTATTTTGCCAGAACCGCCGCATGCGCGTTGCAATCCGAATGACGATGCAGCGCAGTGCATCGGCTTTGACTTGAACGCTCGAATGATTCCCGGCATGGTGCGGATATCCCTTCATGCTTGCCGCGATGACCACCAACTACCCACATCTGTTCGCCCCGCTCGACCTCGGCTTCTGCACCCTGCCCAATCGCGTGCTGATGGGCTCGATGCATACCGGGCTGGAAGATCGCGTTTCGGATTTCCCGAAGCTCGCGGCCTATTTCGCCGAGCGCGCACGTGGCGGCGTGGGCTTGATCGTCACCGGCGGCATTTCGCCGACGATCCTCGGCTGGCTGAAACCTTTTGCCGGCAAGCTCAACTGGCCTTGGGAAATCCACAAGCACCGCATCGTCACCAAGGCCGTACACGCCGAGGGTGGGCGGATCTGCCTGCAACTGTTGCACGCGGGGCGCTACGCGGGCCATCCATTTGCGGTCGCGCCATCGAAAATCAAATCGCCGATCAGTCCGATCACTCCGCGCGCCCTGAGCACACGCGGTGTCGAGCGCCAGATCAGCGCGTTCGCCAACGCGGCGCGGCTGGCACGTGATGCCGGTTACGACGGCGTCGAGATCATGGGTTCGGAAGGCTATCTGATCAACGAGTTCCTTGCCCCGCGCACCAACCAGCGCAACGATGCCTGGGGGGGCGATGCGACGCGGCGGATGCGTTTCGCAGTGGAAATCGTGCGTCGCGTACGCGAAGCCTGCGGGCCGGATTTCATCCTGATCTATCGTTTGTCGATGCTCGAACTCGTCGATGACGGTTCAGCGTGGGACGAAATCGTCGCCCAAGCTAAAGCCATCGAAGCGGCCGGCGCGACCATCATCAACACCGGCATAGGCTGGCATGAAGCGCGCGTGCCGACGATTGCGACTTCGGTTCCACGCGGTGCATTCGTCGACGTCACCGCACGCATGAAGCCGCATGTTTCGTTGCCACTGGTGGCGACCAATCGCATCAACATGCCCGATGTCGCCGAGCGCATCCTCGCCAGCGGCGCGGCTGACATGGTCTCAATGGCACGCCCGCTGCTTGCTGATCCGGAATGGGTGAACAAGGCGAAGGCTGGGCGCGCGCAGGCAATCAATACCTGCATCGCCTGCAACCAGGCTTGCCTCGATCATGTGTTTGTTGGCAAGAAGGCCAGTTGCCTCGTCAATCCACGCGCTTGCGCCGAAACCGAACTCAACTACACCCCGACGAAATCACCGCGCCGCATAGCCGTGGTTGGCGCTGGCCCGGCCGGGCTCGCCTGCGCCACCGTCGCCGCGCAACGCGGGCATCGCGTCACCTTGTTCGATGCGCATGCGGAAATCGGCGGCCAGTTCAATATGGCCAAGCAGATTCCTGGCAAGGAAGAGTTTTACGAAACGCTGCGTTACTTCGCACATGGGTTGGACGAAGGGCGCGTCGATGTGCGGCTGGGCAAACACATCGTGTACGGCGATCTGGCCGACTTCGATGCCGTCGTTCTCGCCACGGGCGTATCGCCCCGCAAGGTGGCTTTCCCGGGCAGCGATCATCCCAAGGTTTGCAGCTATCTCGATGTGCTGACGCGAAAGATTATTCCTGGCGCGCGTGTGGCGATCATCGGTGCCGGCGGTATCGGCTACGACGTCGCTGAATTTCTGGTTCAAGATGCGCCCTCGCCCAGCCTATACCCTGAACTGTGGAAGGTCGAATGGGGCGTCGATCCGGAACAACACACGCGCGGTGGCTTGACCGAACCCCACATGGAACCGCCGGCACGCGAAATCTGGCTGTTGCAACGAACTGCCGGCAAGTTGGGTGCAAAACTCGGCAAGACTACCGGCTGGATCCATCGCGCCACGCTCAAGGCCAAAGGCGCGAAATCTCTGGGTGGGGTGGAATACCTTGGTGTGGACGACGCAGGGTTCCGCATCCGCGTCGATGGAACCGAGCAAATGCTGCCAGTCGATCACGTTGTCATCTGCGCCGGCCAGGAGCCCTTGCGCGAACTGCTGCAACCGCTGCGCGATGCCGGTCGTGAGGTGCATCTGATCGGCGGAGCAGACCTTGCCACCGAACTGGACGCAAAGCGCGCGATCGACCAAGGCAGCCGACTGGCTGCTGCCCTTTAGTAGCGTGGTGCGTTGCACGAAACAGAAAAACTAATTTAATCATTAAGTTGCATTCAGGTGAGGTTTTGGAAAGCGCAGGTATGGTGCGCGCCTGAGGTGACGCAGACTCGGGGAGGAGGCTGCGGAACGGCTCGAAGCAACGCGCAGTCAGGATGTGCAGCGCTGGAAGTCCCCATGACGCCATACCGTGTCGGCGGTTCCTGATGGAACAGCCGACCGGCCAACGGAGCAAGGAAACAACGCGATGAAACTGGCTTTGATTCTCTGGCTTGTACATGTATTGCCGCAGCCGGCCGCAGACCAGATGTGTCTGGCCACCACTGTTTACCTGGAAGCACGCGACCAGTCCGAGTTGGGACAGCGCGCAATAGCCGAGGTCGCGCTGCGTCGACGCGACAGCGGCGATTGGGGGAATTCGGTCTGCTCGGTCGTGACTGCACACGGCCAGTTCGCGATGGCCACGCTCAATCCAAACAATCACATCAGCAATCTCCTGGCCTGGTCCAAGGCGCTGCGCATCTCGATCGCAGCAGAACGCGATTGGGCGAAGCCCATCGGGCAACGTCATGAAGTCGTACCCGGCGCCAGCCATTTCGCCGCACGCGCTCTGGCCAATCCGGCGTGGTCCTCATCGCACCTCGTGGCCGTGATCGGCGATCACTCCTTCTACAGGGTGGTTCATCTCTAACAGCGACACGCACTGTCCTGCACGCATAACTGGGATTGGCGCAGTTTGCCCCCAATGAGTGGATTCCCTACAACGGAGTCCGTCGCATGAAGCTCTACATCAAACCCGGCGCCTGCTCGCTCGTCGACCACATCGCCCTGACGTGGGCCGGCAAGCCCTTTGACGTCCAGATAGTCACCCCCGCCGAACTGAAGCAGCCCGAATACCTGAAGATCAATCCGGCCGGCGCTGTGCCGGTACTCGTCGATGGCGACTTCACCCTCACCCAGAATGTCGCGATCCTCAACTACATCGCCGATCTCAACCCAGACAGCCACCTCGGCGGCGATGGCAGCGCGAGGAGTCGTGCCGAGATCAATCGCTGGCTTGCGTTTTTCAACGCCGACGTGCATCCGGCCTTCCATCCGTTGTTCGGCTCGACCGGATTTCTCGGCGATGCTGCAGCGATCGAGAAGACCAAGGAAGCTGCGCGGGAAAAGCTGCGCGGCTTGTACGAACGCGCCGACCAGCAGCTCGAAGGCAAGGATTGGCTGACCGGCACCCGTTCGATTGCTGACCCGTACCTGTTCGTCACCATGCAATGGGCAAAGAAGTTGGGCCTCGATCTGGACGGCCTGGACAATCTTGCTACGTTCGACAAGCACATGGCCGCCGATCCGGGCGTGCAAAGTGCATTGCGGGCGGAAGGCTTGCTCTGAGGTACGCCATTCATGCTTCGCATACGAAAAAGCCGCGCAATGCGCGGCTTTCTCATAACGATCTGATCGGAACTCAGCGTTGATCAATCGGAACGAACTTCAAGTCTTCGGGACCTGTGTAATTCGCGCTCGGGCGGATGATCTTTCCGTCGATGCGCTGCTCGATCACGTGCGCGCTCCAGCCACTGGTGCGTGCGATCACGAACAGCGGCGTGAACATCGCGGTCGGCACGCCCATCATGTGGTAGCTCACCGCGCTGAACCAGTCGAGATTCGGGAACATTTTCTTGATATCCCACATCACCGATTCCAGCCGCGCGGCGATGTCGAACATCTTCATGTTCTCCTGCTCGGCCGACAGTTCGCGCGCGACTTCCTTGATCACCTTGTTGCGCGGATCGCCGATGGTATAAACCGGATGGCCGAAGCCGATCACCACTTCCTTGCGCTCGACGCGTGCACGGATGTCAGCCTCGGCTTCATCGGGCGTTTCGTAGCGCTTCTGAATCTCGAACGCGACTTCATTCGCGCCGCCGTGTTTCGGGCCACGCAATGCACCAATCGCGCCGGCAATTGCCGAATACATGTCGCTGCCGGTGCCGGCGATCACGCGCGCGGCAAACGTCGATGCGTTGAATTCGTGTTCGGCATACAAGATCAGCGACGTATGCATCGCACGCACCCACAGTGCGCTCGGCTTCTTGCCGTGCAACAGGTGCAGGAAGTGACCGCCGATCGAATCCTCGTCAGTCTCGACATCGATCCGCTTGCCGTTGACCGCGAAGTGGTACCAGTACAACAGGATCGAACCGAGCGAGGCCATCAATCGATCGGCGATGTCGCGCGCACCCGGATGGTTGTGATCGTCCTTCTCGGGCAAGGCACAACCGAGTGCGGAAACGCCCGTACGCATCACGTCCATCGGATGCGCCGATGCCGGCAATTGTTCGAGTACGAGCTTCACCGACGCTGGAATGCCGCGCAGCGCCTTGAGCTTGGCCTTGTAGCCGGCCAGTTCCGCACGATTCGGTAACTTGCCATGCACCAGCAAGTGGGCGATTTCCTCGAACTCACTGGTGGTGGCGAAATCAAGAATGTCGTAACCGCGGTAATGCAGGTCGTTGCCGGTGCGACCGACTGTGCACAGTGCGGTGTTACCGGCGGCGACGCCCGACAACGCGACCGACTTCTTGGGCTTGAACGGGGTTGCTGCTTCAGTCATTGCTTGTCTCCAATGCGGTTCGCATTCGACGCTTTCATGCGTCCGTTTTTGTTCCGGCAAACAAGGCGTCGAGCTTGTCTTCGTAGCTGTGATAGCCGAGGAAATCGTACAACTCATCGCGCGTCTGCAGGGTATCGATGATGTTCTTCTGGGTGCCTTCGCGACGCACCGTCTCGTAGAAATTGAGTGCGGCTTTGTTCATCGCGCGATACGCGCCGCAGCAGTAGAGCGCGATGTCCACGCCGGCGTCGCGCAGTTCGTCGGTGGTGAAGAATGGCGTCGAGCCGAACT
>JBDSVN010000209.1:0-7609 GCA_039927175.1 Lysobacteraceae bacterium
TCTTCGCGCCTGCGCGCAAGCGTGCGTTCGCGGCCGAGATGGCGAACGCCGTACCGTCGTCTGCGGGCGACGACGATTCAAGCGCGAATGCCAACCAGAACAAGCCGCACGAACCGGTCCTGGTCGAATACGCGAGGTCGTTGTTCCCGGTGATCCTGATCATCCTGCTGGTGCGCTCGTTCCTCGGCGAGCCGTACCGGATTCCGTCGAAATCGATGATGCCGACGCTGGTGATCGGCGACTTCATCCTGGTCAACAAGTATGCCTACGGCTTGCGCTTGCCGGTGCTGGATACCAAGATCGTCAAGATCGGCGAACCGCAACATGGCGACGTGATCGTGTTCCATCCACCGTTGGCGCCGAACGAAGTCTGGATCAAGCGGGTGATCGGATTGCCCGGCGATACCATCGCTTATGACAACTACCAACTCACGATCAATGGCAGACCGGTCCCCACCCAACCGGCTGGCCCGTATCTCGGCCATGCGAGTGGGCGCGTCGAAACCGGCGAACAGTTGTACAGCGAATCGATGCCCGGGCACGACCATCTTGTACTGTCCAAGAGCATTCCGCCGATGTTCCAGGAAGGCAATGGAACCTGGACAGTTCCGCCAGGAACCTACTTCATGATGGGCGACAACCGCGACGACAGCGCCGACAGCCGCTACTGGCCCAAGTACGGTTACACGTCTTTTCTTCCGGAACATGACATCGTCGGCAAGGCCGTGCTGGTATGGATGAATTTCGACTTCGACGCCCGGGAGATGGACAGTTCGCGGATTGGTACTATCATTCGCTGAATCGACGCCAATCTGGCCTGGGAGACGCACATGCGCCGCACGCAACGAGGTATCACTTTTCTCAGTTTCCTGATCGTTCTGGTCGTGCTGGGATGCATTGCCTATCTTGCAATGCGCCTGATTCCTGCATACACCGAGTACTTCAGCGTGGTGAAAGCGCTCAAGGGCGTCGCGCAGGAACCGGGGATACAGACCATGGATCAGACCAGTATCCACAACCTGATCGGACGTCGGTTCAACATCAGTTATGTCGAAACGCTCGACGACAAGGACGTCGTGATCACGCGCAACAGCAACGGCATGACCCTGAGCGTGGACTATGAAGTCCGCAAACCGGTGGTCGGCAACGTGGACCTGATCGTGCACTTCCAGAATACGGTGAATGTCGGGCCGGTCAATCCGAGCATCAATGCACCATGACGCAAATGCCTCCTGATTCCTGGGGGCATCGCTTTTCCGACCCGGGCCTTCTTCAACAAGCACTGACCCATCGCAGCGCCGGGCCGCGACACAATGAACGACTCGAGTTTCTCGGCGATGCGCTGGTCAACCTGTTCGTCGCCGACGTACTTTATCAGCGCTGGCCGAAAGCCGACGAAGGTGCGTTGACGCGCGCTCGCGCCGAGCTGGTGCGCGAATCCGCGCTCGCCGGACTTGCGCGCACGTTGCAACTCGGCGAGCACTTGCTGCTTGGCCCCGGCGAGCTCAAGAGCGGCGGCCATCGTCGCGATTCGATACTCGCCGATGCACTCGAGGCATTGGTCGCTGCGATCTATCTGGATGCTGGCTACGCTGCCTGTCACGCTGCGGTGCTTCCATGGTTCAAGGACGGAATTGACGCGTTGCCAGCTGGAAAAGTTGAAAAGGATGCGAAGACACGCCTGCAGGAATGGTTGCAGGCACAACAGTTGCAGTTGCCGGAGTACGAACTGATCGAAACCATTGGCGAAGAGCACGAACGCAGCTTCCGCATCCGTTGCAGCATCACCGATCCGGCGTTGCATGCCGAAGGGATGGGCACGTCGCGACGCGCTGCCGAGCAACAGGCGGCTGCCGACCTCCTACGCGAGCTGGAGGCTGCAGGTGGTTGAGCAAGCCCAGCCTAGGCAAGCCCTGACCGGGCAACCCCACCGTGCCGGCACCGTCGCAGTCATTGGCCGCCCGAACGTCGGCAAGTCCACTTTGGTCAACGTCATTGTTGGTGCGCGCATCAGCATCGTCTCGCCGAAAGCGCAGACAACGCGCCATCGCCTGCTTGGCATCGCGAGTTTTCCGGAAGGCCAGTTGATGTTGGTGGACACGCCCGGCATCCATTCCGCGCAGACGCGTGCGATCAATCGCTATATGAACCGTGCCGCACGTGGCGCGCTGGCCGATGTCGACGCTGCGCTGCTGGTCATCGAGGCCGGTCGTTGGATGCCCGACGACGATCTTGCATTCGAGGCGCTTACGCAGTCGAACGTTCCGACGATCCTGATCATCAACAAGATCGATCGGATCAAGGACAAGCAGGCGTTGCTGCCGTTCATCGCCGAACACACGAAAGATCGCGCATTCGCTGCCGTGCATCCGCTGTCTGCGCTCAAGCGCAAGGGACTTGATCAGTTGGTGCAGGAGTTGATCGCGCTGATGCCCGAATCCGAACCGCATTATGCCGAGGACGAAATCACCGATCGCAGCCAGCGTTTTCTCGCTGCCGAACTGGTGCGCGAACAATTGATGCTGCGGCTCGGCGAGGAGGTGCCGTACTCGGCAACGGTCGCGATCGAACGTTTCGAGGAAGACGGCGCAATGCTGCGAATCGCTGCGACGATCTGGGTCGAACGCGAAGGACAGAAAGCCATCGTGGTCGGCAAGGGTGGTGAATCGATCAAGCAGATCGGCCGCGCCTCACGCGAAAACATGGAGCGCTTGTTCGATCGCAAAGTCTTCCTGGAAACCTGGTGCAAGGTACGCGAGGGCTGGGCCGACGACGTCTCTGCACTGAACCAGTTCGGCTATACGGATTGACAATGCGCGTTCTCGGGCAGCCGGCGATCGTCCTGCACGCGACGCGCTGGCGCGAGACCAGCTTGCTGCTCGAATTGTTCACCCACGAACACGGACGTATCGGCGCGGTCGCGCGTGGCGTACAGGGCCCGAAGCGCCAGCAGTTGCGCGCTGCCCTGCAGCCGATGCAACGCATCCGCGTGGATTACCTGCAGCGTGGCGAGCTTGCGCAGCTGCATCACGCCGAAGCGAATGGACAGGTACCGGCATTGGCAGGCGATGCGCTGCTGGCTGGTTTCTACCTGAGCGAACTCGCGCTGCGCCTGCTTCCGCGCAACGATCCGCATCCGCAATTGTTCCTGCGTTTCGCGCAGGCGCTCGATGAACTGTCCGATACGCCATCGCTGGCGTGGACGTTGCGGCGCTTTGAGCGCGACCTGCTTGATGCGCTGGGCTACGCATTCGATTTGCAACGCGATGCCGTCGATGTGCCGCTCGATGCCAATGCGCGCTATCGCATTGATCCCGAGCGTGGTGCCTTGCGCGTGCGCGATGATGCTGGCGTGACCCGAGACAGCATCGGCGGTGCGGCTTTGCTGGCTTTGTCGGAAGATACGACACCATCCGATGCGTTGCTACGCGAACAGCGCGCCGCCTTGCGCGCGGTGATCGCACACCATCTCGGTACGCGCGGATTGCGCTCGTGGGGCATGCTCGCCGAATTCGCGCGATTGGGTCGGGATGCAAGTGCGCCTGTCGGAACACGGCCAGGGGAACATCAGGATCCTGGCTGAGCCGCCGCAAGTACGAGGGCGGTCTGCTCCTGGAAATAGCGCGCACGTTCCGCGTCCAGCGGCATGTCATGCAGTCCGCGCACCGCCTCGAGCAAGCGCAGGCTGCCGACGAACCCGCAACTTGCCTTCAATCGATGCAGTTGCGCGCGCACGGTGTCAGCATCGCCATGCGTGATCGCGCGTGCAATCGTTTCTGCTTGCCCAGGAAGTTCGGCGGCGAACAGCGTGCGCATCGCGTGCATTGCAGCGACATTTCCGCCGAGCGCCGCCAGCGCCTGAGCATCGTCCCAGACTTGAGTTGGCTCTCCGCTCGATTGCTGCGCACTGCCATTGATGGCGCGCCGCACCGCCGCATGCAATGCAGCGATCGTGAGCGGTTTCTGCAACACCTCGACAAAGCCGGCCGCACGCAAGCCATCAAGGCGTTCCCGTTGTACTTCGGCGGTCAGGCACAGTGCCGGGATGTTCGGTCGCAGCGTGCGCAAGTCGTGCAACAGCTGTTCGCCGCTGGCATCAGGAAGGTTGGCGTCGAGCAGCCAGAGCGTATGTGTGTGTTCGCGCACGATGGCGATGGCTTGCGCGGCATCATTGGCAGTATCGACAACTGTCGATGGCATGGATTGCAGCGCGTGGTTGAGAAACCCGCGGCTGACTGCGTCGTCTTCGACCAGCAATAAATGCAAGGGGTTCATCGCGGGCGGGATGGATGGCACACTGTGGACAGAATGCAGCGCATGCCGACTCTCCGCAACCGTCTTCGACCCAGCGCCATTGCACTGCTGTTGCTCGCGTTGTGTGCGTCGATACCAGCACATGCGCGCACGCTGGAGTTGCGTGCAGCGTCGCTGCAATCGCCAGTTGCAACTGCCAGCGGATTGCACGCCGTGCTGGCCTGGCCGGGCAACGCGACCAGCGGATCGCTGCGGATCGATAGCGACGCCATCGACGCATCAGCATACGGATACAAGTTTCGCGCCGTGCATTGGGATTGCGAACTCACGCGCGACGGCCGCGGCGGCTGGAATTGCGCAGGCAACGTACGTGCAGGCAATGCCAAGCCGATGCGGCTGGCGCTGGCGATTGCGAGTGCCTCGACGACGGCACGCCTCTCCGATGGCCGCAGCGCGGTTGGATTGCAACGCAACGCGGCGTCTCCGGATGCAACGCGCCTGCAGTTCGAGCAGGTTCCTGCCGCATGGCTGCAGGCTTTTACCTCAACCTTGTGGGCGAATGGCAAGCTGCAGAAGGGAACACTGGATGGACGCCTGGATGTCCGCTCTCCGACGCGCGGGCCACTGACCGTGCAAGGCCCGCTCAACCTGCGTGGGCTGGCGCTGGAAACGCCGGATGGCGGGATTGCCGCCGAAACGCTGGATGCCGATATCAAGCTCGATTACAGCCAGGCGAAAACCCAGCGCAGTGTCGGCGCCGATATCATCCTGCGTGGTGGCGAACTGCTGGCCGGAAATTTCTACTCCGCGCTGCCTAAGACGCCGATCGCCGTCGCCGTTCGCGCAAACCAGGCCGGCGGTGGCGACTGGATCTTCCCCACGCTGCGCTGGAACGATGGAGCGACCCTGGTTGCGAACGGAGATGCACGGTTTTCACCAGCGTTCGATTTGCATGCGCTGAACCTGCAACTGCACAGCGACGATCTTGCGCAGGCGCGCGGCCGTTATCTCACGGGTTGGCTTGGACAGGCCGGCTTTGCCGACCTGCAATTACGCGGTGGCGTGCAGGCCGATATCGCGTTTGCTCAAAGTGCGCTGCAGGATGCGCATGTGCGATTGCATGCGGTCGATGCGATCGATGGCAGGAAGCGTTTTGCCCTGCACGGACTGGATGGTGACGTGCACTGGACTGCAGCTGCCGCATCGGTCGCGAGCGCGTTGCGCTGGGACAGCGGCGCACTGTTCGGCATCGCGGTCGGGCCGGCGAAAATCGCGTTACGCAGTCAATCGCACACGCTGCAACTCGATGGCGCAACCATCGTTGCAATGCTCGGAGGCAACCTGCGGCTCGACAAGCTCGACCTGACCGCGCCAGCTGCAAACAGTGGCACGCGTTTCGTGCTCGGATTGAGCCTGTTGAAGTTGCAGGTCGCACAACTCGCAAAAACGATGGGCTGGCCGGCATTTGGCGGCACGCTGGACGGTTCGTTGCCGGCGGCGCGTTACGAGAACGGCGTGTTGACCTTCGATGGCGGCCTCACCGCGCAGGTATTCGGCGGCAAGCTCGCCATCGACAAGCTGACGATGGAACGTCCCTTCGGCGCTGATCCGAGCGTGAGCGCCGATCTGAGCATCAACGATTTCGATCTCAAGGCGCTGACCGGCGTGTTCGGTTTTGGCGAAATCACCGGCCGCCTTGATGGCAGCATCAAGAACCTGCGCCTGCTCGACTGGTCGCCGATCGCGTTCGATGCCGAGTTGCACAGCGACGACAAGGCGCCCGATCGCCGGCGCATCAGCCAGCGCGCAGTTTCGGATCTATCGACTGTCGGTGGCGGTGGAATCGCCGGCGGCATCCAGGCGCAGGTTCTGAAGATTTTTCAGGATTTCGGCTACGCGCGGCTCGGTCTTGCGTGCAAGCTTGCAAACAACGTCTGCCACATGGACGGAGTCGGTTCAGCAGGGGCGGGTTATACAATCGTTGAAGGTTCGGGCCTGCCGCATATTTCCGTGATCGGATATGCGCGCGAGGTGGATTGGCCGACGCTGGTCGCACGCCTTCAAGCGGCCACACACGGCAATGTCATCGTCAAGTAATCACACACATCCTCGGGAGAACACTGTGCGCAAGTTGCTCGAATATCCAAAGTTGCTGGGCGGAAGTTTGATTACGGCGCTGTTGTTGACGGCGTGCGTGACGATCAACGTGTATTTCCCGGCCGCGCAAGCGCAGGAAGCGGCGAAGGAATTCGTCGACAAGGTGATCGGTCCTGACGGCCAGCCAGCGCCTCCACCAGCGCCGGATTCCGCGCCGAAGCAGGATGGGCAGGGCAGCGGAAAAGCTTCGATCGGCATGAGCCTGCTGTCGCTGGTCATCCCGGCCGCCGAGGCGCAGACCGCACCGGATATCACCATCAAGACGCCCGCGATCCAGGCGATCCAGGCGCGCATGGCGGAGCGTTTCTCCAGTTCCCTGCAACCTGCATTCGATGCAGGCGCGCTTGGCTTTACCAAGGACGGCCTGATCGAAGTGCGTGATGCAACGAAGATCGCGCTCAAGGATCGCGTCACAGTGAACCAGGCTGTCGCCGACGACAACCGCGATCGCAAGGCCGTGTACCGCGAAATCGCCGTGGCCAATGGCCATGCCGAATGGGAGCCACAGATCCGCGAGACTTTCGCGAAGCAGTGGATCGCCAGCGCGCACAAAGGCTGGTGGTACCAGGATGCGGGTGGGGCGTGGAAACAAAAGTAAGTTCAGGGCGATAAGCTGATCGCAGTCATCCCGGCGACTTCTGAAAGAGAAGCTGGTCAAGCCGGGATGACTACATGCAAGTCATCGATTGCATGCGTATGTCCATTTTTCGGATATTGCAGTCCGGACTTGGCATGAATTTGAGGCCGAAAACTGCTCCTGCGTTTTCGCCATTCGCGCCATCCATGGCGCTTAGCCGGAAATTGCTCCTGCATTTCCGCCATTCCTGCCATCCATGGCAGTTACAATCCTTGCCCCGATGGCTTGATGTGATTCCGTGGCCCGTAGCAGATTCGATCGAACTCCGTTTGAAGCGCAAATCGATGGCTTGACCCACGATGGTCGCGGTGTTGCGCGTCGCGATGGCAAGGCCGTGTTTGTGATGGGCGCGTTGCCGGGCGAGAGCGTGATCGCGCAGCCGACGGCGCGGCATCGCAATTTCGACGAAGCGACCACGCTGGAGGTGTTGCAGGCATCATCTGATCGCGTCGATCCGCGCTGTGCGTACTTCGGTGAGTGTTCGGGTTGCGTGTTGCAGCACATGGAGGCATCAAGGCAGATCGAGGCCAAGCAGAACGTGCTACTGGAAAATCTTGAGCG
>JBDSVN010000210.1:0-10448 GCA_039927175.1 Lysobacteraceae bacterium
GGAACCGTGACTCTTGGCGACGTGCTGCACTACACGATCACGGGAACCAACACCGGCGGAGTGCCGTTGAGCCACGTGTTTGTCTACGATTCAAAGATCGATCCACAAGCCAACGAATGCCTAAACCTAGCGGTCGGGGCTACCTGCGTGTTGACCGGCACCTACACGGTGACCTCGACGGATGTCACCAACGGTTACATCAGCAACACTGCCACTGCGGACAATGGTGAAGGTGCGACCGTCAGCGTCAAGACCACATTGCGCACCCCCGTCCTCGGCACTCCGGCGATGAAGATCGACAAGGTGCTGGTCCGTAACGCCGATGGCGACCATTCCGGCACGGTGACCATTGGCGACGTGCTGACTTACAAGGTCACGGCAACCAATACCGGCAGCACTCCACTGAACGATGTGCAGGTCACCGATACGCTGATTTCGCCAAACAGCGCGACCTGTCCCAAGCTTCAAATCAGCGGGGCATGCAGCCTCACCGGCACCTACACGGTAACTGCGGCGGATGCCGCGAACGGCTCGATCAGCAATACCGGATCGGCAACCGCGACGGAACTCAGTACGCCGGAAACCACCACGATCAACACGCCGGTGATCGCGCTGAATCCTGCGATGACCGTCGTCAAGACACTGACTCATGTCAACGGCTCTAACGAATGGGGCAGCATCCATGCGGGTGATGTGTTGACCTACACCGTCACCATGACCAACACCGGTGATGTGGCGTTGACCCATCCGATCGTCAGCGATCCGTTGACCACGCCGAACTCTGCTGCCTGCGCGACTGTTGCGACTGGTGGAACCTGCGTTCTTACCGGCAATTACACGGTAACGGCAACCGACGCATCCAACGAGTCGATCAGCAATACCGGATCGGCGGTCGCGGATCAGGTCGGTACAACGCAGAGTAATACTGTCAATACGACGGTGGTAGCAACCACCCAGGTCAACCGTACGATCAACATCGAAGATGGCGACAACCAGAGCGGCCCTCCGAATACCACCATCAATCCGCTTGAAGTGACCGTCTACAATGACAGCACGCAAGCCAACGGCGTCACGATCAACTGGGCAGTCACGTCTGGAACGGCCACGCTCAGTAATCCGACATCGATTGTCAGCGGCGGCATCGCATCGATTGGCGTCACTCTCGGCGCAACTGTCGGTCCGGTCACGATCACTGCAACGCGTGCGGACGATACGACCAAGTTCGTGACGTTCCACGAAACCATCACCGGGACCGGAACGGCTGTCCTGACCAAGGTGTCCGGAGATAATCAGGCAGGTGTGGTGAGTACATCTGCACCGCATCCGCTGATCGTGAATCTGGTCGACGGCAACGCCCAACCACTGCTGGATGAAACCGTGACATGGCAGGTCATGAGCGGACCAGCAGTGCTGGATGCAGCCAGCAGCAGCACGGACAACAGCGGTAATGCCCAGGTCACTTTCAACTTCGGCACCAGCACTGGCGACAGCGTGATCCGTGCGACCTACGGCACGACGACCGTGGACTTCCATGCAAGCACGCTGGCGTACCAGATCGCCATCCTCGGCGGCAACGGCCAGACAGCTGCGCCAGGCCAATCGTTACCGCAGGACTTCTCGGTCGTGGTCTCGTTGCCATCTGGAATCACCACGCTGTCCACGCATGGCCCAAGCCTGCAATCCGTCACCCTCCCGGGCGGCTTGAATGGCATTCCGGTGCAATGGCAGATCCTCGGTGGCGGCGGCAGCTTGTCGCTAGGCGGCAACACGACAACCGACTCTGGTGGACATTCCAGCAACCACTACACGTTGGGCAACAGCCCCGGATCGAACCAGGTGCAGGTCAGCGTGCCAGGCGGTACGAGTGTCACCTTCACCGCGACTTCGGTAGCACCCACGGCAGCTGTCCTGAAAATCGTGTCGGGCGATGGGCAATCGCTCACGACCAACACCACGTCTGCTCCACTGGTTGTCGAATTGACCAGTAACGGCGTACCGGTTCCGAATGCGACGATCTCCTGGACAGCGCATAACGCCACCCTCGGCACCACGACATCGATCACCGACAGCAACGGCCGCACCAGCAACACGGCAGCCGTGAAAGATCCTGGCTCTGCATCCGTGACGGCAACTTCGACATCGCCATCAGCGAGCCCGGTGTCGTTCGGGCTCACCGGCGGCATTGCGCATCTGTCCGGCCTGTCGCCGCAGCAGACCCAGGTCGCCAATGCGTTCGACCACGCCTGCCCCGCGTTGGCTGCGTTGAATTCACCAACGCCAGCGCAACAGGACTTCCTCGCACAATGCGACGCACTGGCCTACTCCGCCGGACACGATCCGGATGAAGCACGCAATGCGCTCAATCAAATGTTCTTCAACGTCTCGTTCCTGGAGACCAGCGCGGCGATGCTGATTTCCACCGAGCAGTTCGACAACATCAAGGCGCGTATCGCAGCATTGCGCAGCGGAACCGGCGGCAGCCACTTTGGTGGATTGGCGTTCGCAACGCCCGATGGCACATTGCCGATCGGTTCGCTCGGCCAAAGCATGCTTGGCGTCGCAGCAGACAAGAAGGACGATCAGAAAGAGGAAGTCGGCAGCGGCTTCGATCGCTGGGGCTTCTTCGCGTCGGGCACGTTCGGCAATGGTTCGGCCGATCCGCGCCAGGTCACGCCGGGTTACGGATTCCACACCAACGGTTTGACTGCCGGTGTCGATTACCGCTTCAGCGACAAGCTGATCTTCGGTGTCAGCGCGGGCTATGCGAAGTACAGCAGCAACGTCAACGCCGGCCGTGGCGGCATGGACACGTCCGGATGGAGCCTGTCGGCGTATTCGACTTTCTTCCAGAAGGACAGCTGGTATCTCGATGGCGTGTTCACCTACGGCAGCAATACCTACGACATCACTCGCGACATCGTCTATACGCTGACCACCAATAGCGGCACGACCACGGTGAACCAGATTGCGTCATCGAATTCCGGCGGCAGTACGCTGGCCGGTGCGCTCACCTTCGGACGCGATTTCGTGAAAGGACCGTGGTCGTTCGGGCCGTATTTCCGCGGCACCTACACCCGGATCAGTTTCGATGGTTCGCAGGAAATCCTGCTCTCCGGCCTGCCTGGCAATGGCCTCGGTTTTGCAATCCAGGGCCACGACCTGACATCCGTCGCCAGCGTGCTCGGCGCCAAGTTGAACTATGTGTCCAGCCAGAGTTGGGGCGTGATGATGCCGCATGCTGAAGTCGAATGGCAGCACGAGTTCCAGGACAGTCCAGACAGTCTCACCGCGCACTTCCTGCAGGATCCGACCGCAACACCGATCACGGTCAAGGGCGATTCGATCGACACCGATTTCTTCCGGCTCGGCCTCGGCATGTCGTTCGTCTTCGCGCACGGGCGTTCCGGATTCATCTATTACGAAAAGACTCTGGGTCGGACTGGCATTACCCAGGACAACATCGCGCTCGGCATGCGCCTGGAGTTCTAGCCGAACGCGAATGCTTCAATCTGTCCGAACCATCCCACGCGGGGTGGTTCGGATTTGCACTACCATGCGATCAATGGGGATGCGTTCGCATGGATCGGGTGTCCTGTATGTATTCGCGCTGTTGCATTTGCGAAGACGAAACAGGATAAACGCAACCTCAAGCCGCCGACGCTCAATGGCGCCGGCATTCACCGTTCTCACAGGGGGCTCGGATCATGGGTACTTTTCAGTTCTCACGCGTCGTCGCACGCATGGCGTCAATCCTCTCAGCTGGATTGCAACGTTCAGGAGTGTTCACACTCCTCATGATTGGACTGCTGTGCGGACAGAGCTCGATCGCACAAACGGATCCGGAAGTCAGCCTGACTCCCTTGCAGGAGACGACCGGCGTCATGACGGCCCAGCCCGGTGCCGATACCACCCTTTCCGTGATCAAGCGACAGAACGGCCAGGGTATGCCGGGTGAGACAGTGAGCTGGAAAGTCGTTGGTCCCGGGAGCGCCACGCTCACGCCGACCAGCGGCATGACCGCCGCGCAGGGCGCGACCAGCGATGCCGGTATCGCGACCACCGTGTTCCACGCCAAGGCATCCGGTCGCTACACAGTGACGGCTACCACACAGAAGAATCCTGGCTGCGCAACTCCCTCGTGCGCGACCTATATCAGCACCCAATTCTCACTCGATGTTGCATCCGCCGCAGCCAGCGATTCGGATGGCAACACTGGCTCGACATCGCAAAAAGAATTGATCGGCGCTGCCGTCGCACTCGGCACCGGCATCGCGATCGCGCTCAACAACAATGACCACAATACCAAGGTCATCTTGCGCAGTCTCTCTGCTGTCAGTGGCGATGGCCAATCCGCTGCCGCAAACACCGCGCTCGCATTGCCGCTTGCCGTGCATGCATCCAACGACGGCTCCAGCGCGGGTTCCATCGGAATCCAGTGGAGCGCCAGCGGCGGTGCCGTGCTCAGTGCGCCGTTGAGCTTTACCGATGCTTCCGGTGTTGCAGGCATCCGCGTTGTCAGTGTCGGCCCAGGCCCCGGCCCGGTGATAATCACTGCCACTCGCAGCGACGACCCAAGCGCAAGCGTTAGTTTCACCGTCAACGTGATCCTGCCTTCGCTGGATATCGTATCCGGCAATGGGCAATCCGCTTTCACCAGTACTGAAGTTGAAAACCCGCTGGTTGTGGAAGCACGCATCGGCAGCACACCGCAATCGGGCGTGCCGATCGTGTGGACAGTCACTGGCGGCGATGCCACCGTGACCAGCGTCAGCAACGGCGGTCACACCGATAGTTCCGGCCAATCCAGCGCTGTCATCACGTTTGGATCGAATCCTGGAGCGGTCGAAGTGACCGCCACGCGCAATGATGGCAGTGGACTGAGCCAGACTTTCTATCTCAACTCCGTGTTGACACGCACTCTTTCGATAGTCAGTGGCGATATGCAATCCGGTCCGCCCAACGTCGCATTGCCCAATCCCTTGGTCGTGCATGCGGTGACCAACGACGCCGATGCCAGCGGCGTAACGATCAACTGGACTGCGAGCGGTGGCGCAACGCTCAGCGCGGCAAGCAGCGTGACCAATGGCAGCGGCCAGGCCAGCGTCACAGTCACCAACCTCGGTTCCACGCTCGGCCCGATCACCGTGACCGCAACCCGCGCCGATGACCCAAGCGCAACGGTACTGTTCACTGAAACCATCTATCCGCCGGACCTGACGATTACTGGCGGTGATGCACAATCTGGCTTGATTGGCAGCCAGGCCACCAATTCACTGCAAGTGCACCTCGTCGACGGCGGTGGCAATCCTTTCGTAGGCCAGACAATCACCTGGGCCGTAGTGAGCGGCTCGGCAACCTTGTCGTCGTACAGTACCGTCACCGACTCCAACGGCGATTCAAACATCACTTTCGCATACGGCAACAGCCCTGGCCCGGTCGTGATCAGTGCCTCGGCGTTCTCGGGCACGCAGACGATCGATTTCACGGTCACCGCAGCGACTGCTGATTCGTTGTCGAAGATCACCGGCGACGCGCAATCCGGAGCTCCGGGCACCAGTCTCCCGATTCCCTTGAAGATCCGGATCCAACCACCGTCAGGCGTCACCGTGTTGTCTGGCGTACCGATTGATTTCTCGGTCGTTTCCGGTAGCGCCAGTGTCACCGTGGGATCGGCAATGACGGACTCGGCGGGCGAAGCCAGTACGACCGTTGATCTTGGCCTGACTCCAGGCCCGGTCAGCGTGCTCGCCCAGGTTTCCGGTGGTGGCCCGAGCACGACGTTCACCGAGACCGTGACCGGCACGCTGGTTCCCGGCGTACTCACCGTCGCTTCTGGCGACAAGCAGGTGATTGCGCCGAATACAGCATCCCAACCGCTGGTGGTTGTGCTCAATGGCAGCGGCTCGCCGCTCTCCGGCCAGACCATTACCTGGACCACCACCGCTGGCAATCTGTCGGCAAGCAGCAGCGTCACCGACGCCAATGGCCACGCCAGTGTGACACTGACACCGACCGCTTCGGGTCCGATTGTCGTCACCGCGAACTTCGCGGGTTATGCCCAGTACGTAGCTGGCCAGATCACGTTCTCGGAAAACACGACGCTGGGTTCGATTACGACCTTGACGACGAACGATCAGCAGATCGGCTTGGCGCTGGACTCGGCTTGTTCGAGCCTGGCAACCCTGTCGAATCGCACGCCGCAACAACAGGACTTGCTCAACCAGTGTCTCGCCTTGAATGCGTCCAGCGGTGTTTCGACATCGTCCACGGCCGCAGCGATCCACGAACTGACGCCGGACGTCACTGAAACGCAGACGCAGACAGCGCAAACGGCGACGACTGCGCAATTCAGCAATCTTGCCGGTCGCATGAATGCACTGCGCAGTGGAGCGCATGGCGCCTCCTTTGCAGGTCTTGCGTTCACCAACACCAGCGGCAGCCTGCCAATTTTCGATGCGGGTGCGGTACTACTTGGCGTCGAGGACAAACCGAAGCAGGAAACCGACGCGTTCTCGCGCTGGGGCTTCTTCGCATCCGGCCAGATCGGACGCCAGGATGCAGGCGCACGCAACCAGACACCAGCCTACAACCTCAATGTCCACGGACTCACGTTCGGTGCCGACTATCGCAAGAGCGACAATCTCGTGCTCGGTGCCGCCCTTGGCTACACGCGCCAAGCGACTAGCCTTTCCGGCGGCCAGGGCGATCTGAGCATGACCGGCTGGAGCCTGTCCGGGTATGCCACCTGGTACCAGAAGAACAATTGGTACCTGGACAGCTCGCTGACATTTGGCAACAACAATTTCGATTCCCGTCGCGTCATCTCCTACAGCCTGCCCTTGGCAGGTGGCGGGACGACCACCATCAATCAACTCGCACGTGCTTCCTCCGGCGGCAGTGATCTTGCGGGATCGCTGACGTTCGGCCGCGACTTCAACAACAAGGCATGGGCCTACGGGTTCTACGGCAAGCTCCAATACAGCCACCAGTACTTCGATGCGTTTGCCGAGCAGCTCAACACGGCGTTGCCAGGTAGCGGCCTTGGCTTGCGCGTGGACAAACGCACCGAAACTGCCATCAGCAGCGTGCTGGGCGGCAAGCTGGATTACACCGACAGCACCAGTTGGGGCGTGATGATTCCGCATGCCGAGCTCGAGTGGCAGCACGAATACCGGACCGATCCGAATGCATTCCGCGCCTTCTTCATCGACGATCCCACCGGAACACCGATCCTGATCAAGGGCGATGCCATCGACAGCGATTATTTCCGCCTCGGCTTTGGCGTGTCCTTCGTGTTCCCGAAAGGACGTTCGGGCTTCATCCTGTACGACCGCATCCTGGGCCGCACTGGCATCACCCAGGACAACCTCTCGCTCGGTTTCCGCATGGAATTCTGATGTCCAACGGAATACACGACTTGCAAGAGGCAAACAGCCGATATTCGGCGCGCCCGGCACGACAGCCGGGCACGTTGAGCTTGCGCAATCCGGTGCAGTCCACGCATGATTCGTCTCAGATGACCGATCCGATCCATACCCACCCGCTGCGCGGGCCTTTCCGATGATCGAATTCGGCCATCTCAGCCACGTCGGCTTGCGCCGCGAGCTCAACGAAGACACCTACTACGGGGATATCGGCCTCGGACTGTGGCTGGTGGCCGACGGCATGGGTGGCCACGAGTTTGGCGAGGTTGCCAGCGCGGTGGCGCGCGAGACGATCGTGGACAAGGTGCGCGAAGGCAAGTCGCTGGTCGATTCGATCCGCATTGCCGATGAGGAAATCATCCGCCATTCGCGGTTGCGCACCGAAGGACTGCCGATGGGCACCACCATCGCTGCTGCAAAAGTGATCGGCAACCGCTTCGAGGTTGCCTGGGTTGGCGACAGTCGTGTGTACCTGTGGAACGGACAACTCTGCCAGCTCTCGCAGGACCACTCCTACGTGCAGGAACTGATCGACCAGGGCGCGATCACCGCCGAGCAAGCGCGTAGCCATCCGCACCGCAATGTGGTCACCCAGGCGCTTGGCGTGACCGATCCGCAGAACCTGAAAGTCGAAAGCATCACCGGCGAGTTGCGCCCCGGAATGCAGCTGCTGTTATGCAGTGACGGATTGACCGAGGAAGTGGACAACGCCGCGATCAGCCGGATCCTCACGCAGACGAATTATTCGGCGCAGGAATGCGTGGATCACCTGGTCGCCGCTGCACTCGATGGCGGCGGCAGCGACAACGTGACGGTGCTTCTCGTCCGTCAGTTGTAACTGCAAAACATGCATCGCCGACGCATCGGCGCGTCAACCATCAATTCCCCGACGGCGTGATTCCGCGCGCGGCATTGATTGCCTGCTGGTCGAGTTTCTTGAGATCTTCGTTGTCTGGTTCGGCTTTCAGACCACTTTCGGCAACCACCTGGCATCCGCCCGCCATTCCACGCGCACACAGCTGTTGCGCCTTGTCGAGAAAGTACAACGCGATCGTGTGCAGCCCCTGCTTCGCTTGCTGGTTTTCAGGCTGCAGCCGCAGGACTTTCTGATAGAGCTCGATCGCATTCGGATTTGTTGTATCGGCAAGGTGCCGGCCCGGGTCTTCTTCGCTGGTCGTGCCGTACTTCGTGTATTCGTCGGCCTGTGTGAGCATCTGTTCGATGTCACCGCCCAATTGATCCTCGATCGGCTTGGGATGAATGATGTCGTTGCCGGTGGTCGTGCCGCCAACCACCGTGGGACCGACGGCAACCGGTTGCACGGGGCTCTGGTCAAGTACCGTGGCGGCAGGCAAGGTGGTTCCTGTATCGCCAGATGGTGATCGCAACAGCATCCACAACCCGATTCCGATCCCGATGACCACCGCACCCACCGTGGGCCACAACCAAACCGGATAGCTCGCATCGCGCTTGACCATGCGTGTGCGTTGCTGGACGGTTGCGCCGGAACTGATCCGGTTCGACGACTTCGCGGCGGTCTTGCTGAGCGTGCTCGCACCCTGCGGCGATTTTGCCAGCAGCTGATGCACTTCGTCGGCCAGGAGCGCGCCGGTCTGCACGCGTTCGGCCGGCTGCTTGTTCATCGTGCGATCGATCAGCGGCTGTATCCACGCGAAATCGGGCGGCAACTGCGGAACCGGCTGGGTGACGTGCATCAAGGCGACGGTAAACGGGTCGGCAGCCTGGTATGGCGGTGCGCCGGTCAGCATTTCGTACAGCACCGTGCCGAGGCTGTAGAGATCGGAACGGCCATCGACGGGTTCGGCGCGCGCCTGCTCCGGGCTCATGTAATCGGGCGTTCCGATCGAAGCACCGGCAACGGTGGAACTCGAACTCGAATCCATCGCCTTGGCGATGCCGAAATCCGCCAGCACGACGCTGCCATCCTTGCGGAACAGGATATTGCCCGGCTTCACGTCGCGATGGACGAAGCCTTTCTGGTGTGCGAAATCCAGCCCGCGCGCCATCTCGACGAGGATGTCGAGGATCTCGCCGACGTTCAGCCCACCGGCGTCAATGCGTTCCTTCAGGGTGCCGCCAGGAATGTATTCGGCCGCGAGGTAATACACGCCAGCGTGGGTGCCGATGTCATACACAGTCACCAGATTCTGGTGCTGCAGCTTGGCGGTGATGCGGCCCTCCTTGAGGAAGCGCTCGGTAAACTCGCTGTTCGCCGCCAGCGCCGGGGCCATCACCTTCAACGCGACTTCGCGATCCAGCGACTCCTGCACGGCGAGGAACACCGAGGCCATGCCGCCCTCGCCGATTGGGCGCAGGATCTTGTAGCCGGGAATCGCAATATCGACCGAATGCAGCAGGACGGTTGAAGAATTCACGCAAGACCTCGCGATGCATCACGCGGCGCATGGCCGCTGCCATTGGCAATTATCCACGACCCGGCCGCTCGCGCAGCAGATTCCAGGCATCCGCATGGCATCGTCAGGATTCCATCGAGTGCACTCATGCGGTTTCCGCCGGCCACAGGCAACGTCCACCGCTTGCAGCGGCAATCCGCACAAGGCGTTCGGCATGCAATGCAAGCTCCGAGGAATCAGCGCGCAGGACCCGACGCGGCTGCGTTGATCCTGAAGACTGCGAGACAACAACACCAACACCAGACACTACCGTATCGAACCCCAGGTCACCCTGCCCGGCCGTCAGGTGCAGATACGCTTCAGCCAGCAATTGCGCATCGAGCAGCGCACCGTGCAGGGTGCGCTGGGTATTGTCGACACCAAGTCGCTTGCACAAGGCATCCAGACTGTTGCGCTGGCCCGGAAAACGCTGCCGCGCCAATTCCAGCGTATCGAGCACGCCACATCGCTCGCGCAAACCGGCGTGGCCCGCGTTGAGCAGTCCCAGTTCGTAATCGAGGAATCCCACATCGAACGCAGCGTTGTGGATGATCAATTCAGCGCCATCGATGAAATCGAGGAACTCTTCGACGATTTCCGTGAAGCGCGG
>JBDSVN010000211.1:0-11681 GCA_039927175.1 Lysobacteraceae bacterium
CCAGCGGCGACTTGAACGCGCCGGCAGAATTGAGCGCTGCGTAGAAATCGGTCTTCGATGAACCGCCATCGCCGCAGCAGGCCACTGCCACGCGCGGCTGCTTGCGCAGCTTGAACGACAGCGCCGCGCCGGACGCCATCAGGCACTGCGTGGAAATCGGCACGCACCACGGGTAATCATTCTTCGGGCCGACGAAATCGTTGCCGCGTTCGTCGCCACCCCAGTACATCAGCACTTCGCGTGGCAGTACGCCGCGCATGAATTGCGCACCGTATTCGCGGTAGCTCGGTGCGAACACGTCTTCGGGCAACATCGATGCACCGATACCGACGTGGGTGGCTTCATGGCCGAGGCACGCCGCATACGTGCCGAGCTTTCCGGTGCGTTGCAATGCGATGGCTTTCGTGTCGAACACGCGCACGAACAGCATCTGCTTGAACAGCTCGAGCAGCCGTTTCCGGTCGTGCGCCAATGCGGGTAGAACCTTGCCGACCAACTTGCCGGACGGATCCATGTATTGCAGATATTCGATCTCGAAGCTTGCCGCGATAGTCATGCGTAGGGCTCGGTCATTGGGGATGGAATGAATAACGGCCGCTCATGGGCCATCAAGCGACAGCGCCGCACGTGCTCGGCGGCAGGTCGTACAATTGTCGCACGGAGGGCACCATGACGACCACGGACAACCAGCGCGCGCTTGAGCAGGGCATCACTACGGACCTGCGTGGACAGCTGACCTACGCGGAATATCTGCGGCTGGATATCCTGCTTTCCGCACAACAACCGCATTCGGCGCAGCACGACGAGATGCTGTTCATCATCCAGCACCACGTTGCCGAGCTGTGGTTGAAGTTGATGATCCACGAATTTCGCGCCGTGCTCGCGCACTTGCAGGCAGACGAACTGGCGCCGTGCTTCAAGATCTTCGCGCGGATCAAGCAGATCCAGCAGCAACTGACGGCGCAATGGTCGGTACTGGAAACGCTGACGCCGAGCGATTACCTGCAATTTCGCAGCATCCTCGGGCCGGCTTCGGGATTCCAGTCGCTGCAATACCGCATCGTCGAATTCCTGCTTGGCAACAAGAATGCCGGGATGCTGGCCGCGTTCGCGCACGATCCGATCGCGCAATCCGAATTGCGCAATGTGCTCGAACAACCTTCGCTCTACGACACCTGCCTGCAATGGCTCGCGCGCCGCGGACACGCGATTCCCGCGCAAAACCTGCATCGCGACTGGTCGCAACCGCACGTGCGCGATGCCGCGCTACTACCGGTATTCCAGCGCATCTACGAGAACACAACGGAATTCTGGGACGCCTACGATTTGTGCGAACAGCTCGTCGACATCGAAGCGAATTTCCAGAACTGGCGCTTCCGCCACATGAAAACCGTCGAACGCATCATCGGCTTCAGGCGCGGCACCGGTGGCTCATCGGGCGTGGCCTTCCTCAAGCAGGCGTTGGACCTGACCTTCTTCCCGGAGTTGTTCGAAGTGCGCGGGATGATTGGCAACGGTTCCCAAACCGCCTGAAGTTGCTGCATTGCAGCACGCTTGGTGTTTGACGCGGGATGCGGCAAACAGGTACACCATCCGGGTTTGATTGATCGCGGCGGTCTGCGCGAACACGAATCCAACGTCACGACACGGCGTCCAGTGTCGCCCCAAAGGAAGTCCCGCATGAGCGCAAACGTGCCGCCCAGTTCGCCTGCACCCGAGCCGCCCGAAGTATCGATCATGGTCAACGATCTGTTCGTGCCACCACCGCCTGGCGAAGTGCTGGGGCATCCCAAGGCGCTATGGATGCTGTTTGGCGCGGAGTTCTGGGAACGCTTCATGTACTACGGCATGCGGGCCATGCTCGCGGTGTACGTGGCAACCCAGTTTTTCGCGCACCTGGGCGACAAGGCTGAGGCGCAGGCCAGCCTGACCTATGGCGGCTACACGTCGATGGTGTACATGACCGGCATCCTGGGCGGTTACGTCGCTGATCGCATTCTTGGTTACCAGCGATCGATCATGCTCGGCGGCGCAATGATGTCGGTCGGCATGTTCATGCTGATGGCGCCCGATCTCACCACTTTCCTGTTGGGTTTGGCTGTGCTGGTGGTGGGTAACGGATTATTCAAGCCGAATATTTCCTCGATGGTGGGCAAGCTGTATGCGCCAGGGGATGCGCGCCGCGACTCGGGGTTCACCATCTTCTATATGGGCATCAATGCTGGTGCGCTGATTGCGCCATTGATCTGCAGTGTGTGGATTGGCGCGACCTACGGCTTCCGCTGGGGCTTCTTCAGCGCCGGTCTCGGCATGATTCTCGGACTGACCGTATTCCAGACACTGAAGGGCTGGCTGGGCCATATCGGCACCGCACCGCCGGAAAAACAGGGCTTTGGAGCGCTGTTGCAGGTGCTGATCGGTGGTGCAATTCTCGTGGTGCCGGTGTTTTTCCTGCTCAGTAAAAGTGAGCTGCTTGGAACCCTGCTGATCGTGATGATGGTCGGACTGGTGGTTTACTTTCTCTACAGCGGATTCGCCAGTCGCGACAAGGTGCAGTTGCATCGCTAC
The DNA here is from genome assembly GCA_039927175.1 of Lysobacteraceae bacterium. Classification (GTDB taxonomy): domain Bacteria; phylum Pseudomonadota; class Gammaproteobacteria; order Xanthomonadales; family Xanthomonadaceae; genus SZAS-103. Next base: position 2,569 of record JBDSVN010000211.1, read on the forward strand.
ATCGCGATGCTGATCCTGTTCGTCGCCAACATGTTGTTCTGGTCGTTGTTCGAACAGGCGGGCTCGTCGCTGAACTTCCTTGCGCGTGACTACGTCACCATGCCGAGCATTTTCGGCTGGACACCGAACTTCACAGTGTTCCAGTCGGTGAACCCGGTCTTCATCCTGCTGCTGGCGCCAATCTATGCATGGGCATGGCCGGCTCTGGCAAAGCGTGAGATGAATCCATCGATTCCGCGCAAGTTCTCGTTGGGATTATTTGGTGTGGCAGCGGGTTTTTACGTGTTGGTGTTTGCAATCGGGCACATGGCCGATGCAAGCGGCAAGATTTCGTGGTGGTTGCTGACGCTGACCTACCTGCTGCACACGATGGGCGAGTTGTGCCTGTCGCCAATTGGCCTGTCGATGGTCACCAAGCTGGCGCGACCGAAGGAAGTGGGTCTGGCCATGGGCGGCTGGTTCCTGTCGATCGCGATGGGCAACTACATGGCCGGTGTGTTTGCCTCGATTGCAACTGGTGGCGGTGGGCACGATGCAGCCGGCACGGCTGCGCAGTATTCGGTGGTGTTCATGCAGTTGTTCTGGCTGGGGCTGGGCATCGGCGTGGTGTATTTCCTGACTGCGCCGCTGGTCAACAAATTGATGCATGGCGTAAAATGAGCTGATCTGCTCCGACAAGTTACGCAAAAACGGCGGCTTCGGTCGCCGCTTTTGCATCGCAAGGATGCGCAGATGTCGCGAGAGGCAGGATGCCGGCAGCGACCGTTTATGGAAAGCGATTTCAATTCTCGCGCGTGATGTCTTCGCTGCCGTAACGCCGATGGAATGCGCCAAGCTCGGCAATCGCGATCGACAACGCATCGCGTTCGGGTTCGCTGAGGTGCGGATTCCATGCGTCCATGATCAGCACCACGCGGGTCTGGTCGCTGTCGTTCCAGGCCTCATGCACGAACGAATCGTCGAAGATCAGGCATTCGCCTTCGCGCCATGGATGTTGCTCGTCGCCAGCACGCAGCGCCCCGCAATTCTTCGGAACGATCAGCGGCAAGTGCACGGTGAGGCGACCGTTGATCACGCCGGTGTGCGGCGGAATATGCGTGCGTGGCTTGAGCACCGAGAACAGGATTTCCGGCGCATGGTCGGCAATCCGCATCAGCGGCAACGATTCCAGCAACGCGACGGTTTTCGGACAGCTCGCGCAATGCGCATCGACGCGTTCGCCATGCCGGTACAGGTGGTATCCGCTCCATGCGGGCGAATGGTTCAGTGCGCCCCACATCGCCGCAGCAGGTGCCGTATCGGGCATGTCGACGTATGGAAGCAGGACGCTGTCATCGGCGAGTACGCCGAGCAGCTCTTCACGGATCATGTCCGTCGCCGCTTCGAGTTGCGTGAGATAGGGAAACTGTCTGCGCTCGAACCATGCCTGATCCGGAAGATCGGGAACGAACAGCAGGCTGGGATGCTGCAAGAGATGCGTGGGTTGCGGCGCTGGTTCGCCGTACAACCGCGCGAACGCACGATCGATCCTCGCGATAGCGCCTGCTTCTGACGCATCGCGAAGCGCAACCAGCTTCGATTCGATGGCATCGCGGCGCGCTTGCTGTGCATGATCGATCGCGCGTTGCACGCGCTCGCGCAGCGGTGGCGCAAGCGTGTCCATTCGCGCCAGCAAGCCGCTGCGTTCGGCAAGATCCAGCGCCTGTAACTGGCTGCGCAAGGCATCGTCGTCGCAACCGAGCGCATGCTCGCAGTCGGCCTGCCACAGCGGTGCAGCAAGCAATGCCGGATCGCGGTCGCGCGCGTGCTTGAATGCCTGCAGTGCGGCCGCGATGTCATCCGTTGCCAGCAAGGCCAGGCCAAGCTGGAATTGCAGTCGTGCCGAATCCGGACGCGCATGCACGCCATCGCGAGCAATCTTCATTGCACGCAAATGATCGCCGCGCGCAAGCGCACGACCAACGAGGAATCCAACTGCATCTTCCTGTGCCGGTTCACGCACCGAGATGATTTCGGCGATTCGTTCGGCGCCATCGAAATCGCGCGCGGCCTGCGCATGGCGCATGCGCGAAAGCAGGTCGGGCGTGCTGTGATGCAGGTTGTTCATCGACGACCAGCTTAGCCGGATTGCGCGCTTTCGGCGGCTTTGATGCGGTCGAGGATGCGCGTCAACGCCTGTTGTTCGTCGGTGTCCAGACGCGACAGCAGCTCACGTTCGAATTGCAATGCCAGCGGTGCGACCTCGTCGTAGATCCGATAACCCTTCGCGGACAACGCAAGTACCGAACGGCGACGATCTTCGCCATGCATGCGGCGCTTGAGCCGGCCATCGCGGATCAGGCTTGCCACTGCGCGACTGACTGCCACCTTGTCCATGGCGGTGCGCTCGGCGACTGCATTCGCCGAAAGGTCGGGATAGCGACCGAGTACAGCGAGCACGCGCCATTCGGTCACGCTCAGTGCAAAACGCTCGGCATACAACCGCGCTATGTCCTGACTGATGCGGTTCGATAACACTGACAGCCGATACGGCAGGAAGCGATCCAGCTCCAATTGGGCATGTGCCGGTTGAGTCGCGCTGGTCGAACTCGATAAGGAATAATTGAGTGGTGCTTTCAGCTGCATGGTGCGCCACTGCTTGCCAATAGTTGCATGTGAAACTATATAATTGAGCTTCTTTCCGCAAGCACCGCGAGCGAACCATGAGCGCACAGCCCAATCTCGGCATGCAGCCGACCACCTTCGCCAACCCGATGGGAATCGACGGTTTCGAGTTCGTCGAATTTGCTGCGCCGGATCAGGCCGGTTCCGAGGCGCTGCACGCGCTGTTCAAACAGATGGGTTTCAGCGCTGCGATGAAGCACAAGACGCGCGCGATCACCGTGTATCGGCAGGGCGGCGTCAATTTTCTCATCAATGACGAAGCCAACTCCTTCGCCGCCGATTTCGCCAAGGCCCACGGCCCTTGCGCCTGCGGTTTCGCGATCCGTTTCAGCAAACCCGGCGCCGAGGTGTTGAGCACCGTGCTCGGCAATGGTGGTGAAGCCATCGCCCACAAGGCGGCGAGCAAGGCTGTCGATGCGCCGGTGGTAAAAGGCATCGGTGATTGCATGCTGTATCTCGTCGATCGCTATGGCGACAAGGGCAGCATGTATGAAGACTACGCGCCGATTCCCGGTGCCGAGCAGAATCCCAAAGGTTTTGGGTTGACCTTCATCGATCACCTCACCCACAACCTGTTCTTCGGCAACATGCAGAAGTGGTCGGACTACTACGAGCGCCTGTTCAACTTCCGCGAGATCCGCTACTTCGATATCAAGGGCCTGAAGACCGGCCTGGTCTCGAAGGCGATGACCGCGCCCGACGGCATTGTGCGCATCCCGCTCAACGAATCGAACGACCCGAAGTCGCAGATCAACGAATACCTCGACGCCTACAAGGGTGAGGGCATCCAGCACATCGCCTGCTTTACCGATGATATCTACGCGACGATTGAGGCTATGCGCGCACAAGGCGTGGAATTCCTTGATACGCCAGACACCTATTTCGACGTGATCGACATGCGCGTGCCGAACCACGGTGAAGACGTGCCGCGCTTGCGTGCGAACAAGATTCTGATCGATGCCGACGCCGAGACCAAACAACGCAAGCTGCTGCAGATCTTCACCACCAATGCGATTGGCCCGATCTTCTTCGAGATCATCCAGCGCAAGGGCAATGAAGGTTTCGGCGAAGGCAATTTTCAGGCCCTGTTCGAGAGCATCGAGCGCGACCAGATGAAGCGTGGCGTGTTGTAAGCCGAGCCCGTTTTGAGTGGCTTCAATCAAAGGCAACGAACCATGTCGACGAACACGAGTAACGGTTACATGACCGGCTTCGGCAACGAATTCGCCACCGAAGCCGTGCCCGGCACGCTGCCCATCGGCCGCAACTCCCCGCAAGTGGTGGCGCACGGCTTGTACGCTGAGCAACTCACCGGAACCGCGTTCACTGCGCCGCGTCACGCGAACCGGCGCAGTTGGCTGTACCGCATTCGTCCGGCGGCATTGCATGGCGAATTTGCATTAATACCGGAAGGCGCATTCCACGACCGATTCGACGATGCGCCCGTCACGCCGAACCAGTTGCGCTGGAGTCCGCGTGCAATCCCCGAAACGCCCACCGACTTCATCGACGGCCTGTTCACCGTGGCCGGTAACGGCAGCGCAGCCGCGCAGCAGGGCATTGGCATCCATCTCTACGCGGCCAATGCCGACATGCAGGGTCGGTATTTCTACAGCGCCGATGGCGAGTTGTTGATCGTGCCGCAGCAGGGCCGGTTGCGGATCGCGACCGAGCTCGGTGTGCTGGCGATCGAACCACAGCAGATCGCGGTGATTCCGCGCGGCGTGCGGTTTCGTGTCGAGCTTCCCGATGGGCCCTCGCGTGGCTACCTCTGCGAAAACTTCGGCGCACATCTGCGGCTGCCAGACCTCGGCCCGATCGGTTCGAACGGACTCGCGAACGCGCGCGATTTCCAGACGCCTGTCGCCGCGTATGAAGACATTGACGGCGACTTCGAGTTGATTGGCAAATTCCAGGGCCGACTATGGCGCGCGAGCATCGACCACTCGCCGCTCGACGTGGTCGGCTGGCATGGCAATTACGCGCCCTGCCAATACGACTTGCGCCGGTTCAACGCGATCGGATCGATCAGCTACGACCATCCCGATCCGTCCATTTTCACCGTGCTCACCTCGCCATCAGACACAGCCGGTACCGCGAATCTGGATTTCGCGATCTTTCCGCCGCGTTGGTTGGTGGCACAAAACACCTTCCGCCCACCGTGGTTCCACCGCAACATCGCCGGCGAATTCATGGGCCTGATCCACGGTGTTTACGATGCCAAGGCCGAGGGTTTCGCGCCCGGCGGCTGCTCGTTGCACAACTGCATGACCGGGCATGGGCCGGATGCGGCGACGTTCGAGAAGGCCAGCCACGCCGATCTTTCGAAGGCTGATGTGATCACCGACACGATGGCGATCATGTTCGAGACGCGCGCAGTGATCCGCCCGACCACGCAAGCGATGGCAGCGCCCGAACGCCAGCGCGAGTATCTGGAGTGCTGGAAGGGGCTGAAGCGGAATTTCTCGCTACCGCAAGCCTGATTCCAGCGCTTGCGTGATGTGCCAGTCACGCAAACGCGATCGGTTCGCGCTACTCTTCGATCATTGCCAAACACGCTCCTGAGTGAGGACGCGCCATGAATCGATACGGTACCCGTGCCGTCCTCATCCTGTCCGCAGGCTTGGTACTTTCGCTCGCTGCCTGTCAGCAATCCGCGCAGGAATCGGCCAGCGGGACGCCCGATGCCGCTGATGTGGTCGCCGTCGATACGCAGCCAGCGGATGCCACGTCGGAGACTGGATCCGCAACCGATCTGCCGGTGATGAAGCCCGCGGTGAACGACGCGACGATGCCGGTGGCCGCCGCGTTGGTGCCTGTGGGTGTCGGTGCTTCCGGTTACGGTGCTTTGCGTTTCGGCATGACACGCAGCGAAGCCGAAAAAGCCATCGAGGGAAGCTTCAACGGATCGGCCGAAGCCGGCTGCCAACAGGCTCGACGTGCAGGTCAGGCCGATGTGTCGTATTTGTTCAACGACGGCAGGCTGCAGCGCATCGACGTGAAAACGTCGACCGTGATTGCCGACGGAGGCGGGCATGTTGGCATGCAAGCCGACGAAATCCGCACGCTGTATGCCGGAAAGCTGACCGAGCAGCCGCACAAGTACGTGCATGGCGGGCTGTACCTCAAGGCTGTCGACAAGCACGGCGCTGGCATCGTTTTCGAGACCGACGCGAATGGTATCGTCACCTCGTTCCGTGCAGGCGTCGAACCAACGCTCGATCAGGTCGAGGGTTGTTCCTGAGCTTTGGCTACGTTTGATCCCGAATCTTCGGATGGTGCGACGTCTGCACGCGTCCGCTGGAATCCATTATCGGTTCTGGCTGATTTTTTCCGCCTTGAAGCAGCAGGCGGATTGCTGTTGATCGCGGCAGCTGCGTTCGCTCTGATACTCGCCAATTCGCCGCTACACGATGTGTATCAGCATTTTCTCGATGCACCGATCCATCTCGGCGTTGGCGACTACGCACTCGCCAAGCCGGTGCATTTGTGGATCAACGATGGTTTGATGGCGATCTTCTTCCTGGTGGTCGCGCTGGAGATCAAGCGCGAGATGCTGAGCGGGCAATTGTCGGATCGCGCTCAACTCGTGCTGCCGTTGGTCTGCGCCTGCGGTGGCGTGGCGATGCCGGCATTGCTGTATGCGGCGTTCAATCATGGTGATGCGACTGCGTTGGCGGGTTGGGCGATTCCAGCCGCAACCGACATCGCATTCGCGCTTGGCATTCTTTCGCTGCTCGGCTCTCGCGTGCCGTTGGGCCTGAAATTGCTGCTGTCCACGATTGCCGTTCTTGACGACCTGATCGCAATCGTCATCATCGCGATCTTCTACACGCAGGAACTTTCGACGCTTGCCCTGGTGCTCGCCAGCATCGCCTTGCTGCTGATGATCGTGCTCAATCGCGCACGCGTCAGCGCGCTGTGGCCGTATTTGCTGCTGGGCACATTGATGTGGGTTTGCGTGTTGAAATCGGGAGTGCATGCAACGCTCGCTGGCGTCGCCACCGGTTTGCTGATTCCAATGAATGATCGTCGTGATCCGGAGAATTCGCCGTTACAAAACCTCGAACATGCGCTGCATCCTTGGGTCGCGTTTGCGATTCTCCCTGTGTTTGCGTTTGCCAATGCCGGATTGAGTTTGTCCGGATTCGGTCCAGGCAGCATGTTGGCATCCGTTCCGCTCGGCATCGCGATTGGTCTGGTCTTCGGCAAGCCGATCGGCGTGATCGGCGCGGCGTGGTTGGCGCGCTCGTTCGGCATCGGACAACTACCGGAAAACACCAGTTTCAAAGCCATCATCGGCATGGGCATGCTGTGTGGGATCGGCTTCACGATGAGTCTGTTCATCGGCTCGCTGGCGTTCGAGGGCGGTGGCGCTGCGCATGTGGATGCGAGTCGGCTTGGGATTCTTTGCGGGTCGGTGCTTGCTGCGGCGATGGGATCGTTTTGGCTGTCGCGCGTATTGCCCACTGCACATTTGGGACAGCAATGAAGCGCGCACTGGTGTTTGGCGCAAGCGGGCAGTTGGGAGATGCCTTGTTGCCGTTGCTGCACAAGGCCGATGTTGATGTGGCTGCTGTGTCGCGAACGCAGCACGTCGATACCGATGGCTTGCATTGGACACGCGGCGCGCTCGATGAGCAGACCGCAGCGCCGACCGATTGCGACACGATTTTCAGCCTCGGCCCGCTGGATGCCTTCGCACGCTGGCAACAGCGTGTTGGGCCGGTTGCATCAAGGGTGATCGCGTTCGGTTCCACCAGCATCGCCACCAAGGGCGCATCGAGCGATGCTGCCGAGCGCGATGTATCGGCGCGTTTGCGTGCAGCCGAAGATGCATTGTTCGTATTCGGCAAGCAGTACAACGTCGATGTGACCGTGCTGCGGCCCACCTTGATCTACGGCCGTGGCCGCGACCGCGCGCTGAGCCGGATTGCCGCACTCGCACAACGCCATCGCTGGTTCGCGCTGCCGAGCAATGCGACAGGATTGCGCCAGCCTGTGCATGTTGATGATCTCGCCGCAGCGGCACTGGCCGCAGCGAATACGTCGCAATCTACAGGCCGCGCCTACGACGTGCCGGGAGGCGAATCGTTGCCTTATGTCGACATGGTTGCACGCACACTAGCCGTGTTGAATCCGCGCCCGCGCCTGCTGCGATTACCGACGCCATTGTTTCGCATGGCAGTCGGCACGGCGCAGCTGCTTGGCATGATCGACGCCATCGGCACAGGTGCATTGAATCGGGCGATGCTCGACCGCCTTGATGCGGATCTCGTATTCGATGCGGGCGATGCGCGTCGCGATTTCGGTTACGCGCCGAGGATGTTCGCGCCGGATGCGGCGATGTTCGCGTCGCCGAAGTAACCAGGTTTTGCTCAGTACGAAATTCCAAGCTTGCGATACAACTTCGCCAGCACCCACAACGGCCCGATCAACAGGTACGACAGATCGGTGAGGAAGCTCGGCTTGCGGCCTTCGATCTTGTGGCCGACGAACTGGCCGATCCAGGCGATGACGAACACGGTCAAGCCAATATAGAACAGCACCGGCTCGCCGAAACGCAGCCGCAGCAATTCAGCCGACAAGCCGAACGCAACGAAAACCAGCAGCATCCCGAACTCAAGGCGATGCGAGAGTTGCCAGTAGAAGATGCTCGCCGCTGCAATCGCCAAGCCCGCCCAAAGCCCCGGCCTGCCCATCGTCGACGGTACCGGAATGCACCACAGCATCGCCACCACCGACCACAGGATCGCCGGGACGCACCAGACATGGATGCGCTGGTTGGTTTCGTTGCGATGATCCGCGGAGTAGTTGTCGAACCAGGTCTTGAGTGGCGTCATGTGCGCATCTCGCGATGATCTTCCGTGCATGGTTCGACAGGCTTTCCATGAACGGAATGATTGTGGATGTGGATGGTTGGCTCCGGCAAGTTCGCAATGAACCCACGCTGTTCTACTCCAGCACGATACCCGCAAGGCGCTGCAACGCCTCCGCATATTTTGCACGGGTCCCTTCAATCACTTCGGCCGGAACGCGCGGGCCCGGCGCGGTCTTGTTCCAGTCCAGTGTTTCCAGGTAGTCGCGCACAAACTGTTTGTCGTAACTGGGCGGACTGATTCCCACCTGGTAGGAATCGGCCGGCCAGAAGCGCGAGGAGTCGGGCGTGAGCATCTCGTCCATCACGTGCAGGACGTTGTTTTCATCGAGACCGAATTCCAGTTTGGTGTCGGCAATCAGGATGCCGCGCGTGGCCGCGTACTCGGCGGCGAAGCGATACACCTGAAGCGTCGCGGCGCGCACGCGCTCGGCCAGCTCGCCGCCGATCAAGGCTGCGATGTGGTCGAAGCTGACGTTCTGGTCATGGTCGCCGACCGAAGCTTTGGTCGAGGGCGTGAAGATCGGCTCCGGCAATTGCTCGGCCAGTTGCAGGCCGGCAGGCAAGGCGA
>JBDSVN010000212.1:0-6664 GCA_039927175.1 Lysobacteraceae bacterium
CTTCAGCTTGAATGTCAGGACCCATATGCTTATCTAGAGCATTCGAAATGATGCTCTCTAAGGTCGACGCACTAGCAAGCAATGGCGTATTAACGGCATCGGCATACGTGGAATTTTCATTGTCAAGAACCGTGCTTTCCGCGCGCGTTGCAACAAGAATTGGCACGATGACTTTGTCGCGACTTGTCTCATGAAAATTCTTGAGGTCGAGCGCATAGTCCAACACTTGATCGATCGCTGAAGATCGGAACTCTGTTTCTCCAACTTTGAACTCGAGAACGAAAATTATTTCACCTAGTAGAAGCACAACGTCGATTCGCTTCCCGAGTCGTGGCACCGAATACTCAAAATAGACTTTCCCCGGCCTGCGCACTGACTGCAGTACCTCCTTCAAAAGTCGAATCTGCTCTAGCCATGCCTGTTTTTGTGTGCTTTCAATTACGAATGCTGAGCGTCGCGACAATGCACCAAGTATTTCGTCAGACGCACGTTCCAGGAAATGTTCGATTCGATCAGAATAGTAGGCTCGATCAAGCCCACGGGGTGCTGGGTTAAAGTCCTTCCCGATCGTTCTTTCGTCTGAGAAACGAGGCATGGCGTTCAAGGCCTGAGTAGTGAGTCTTGCTTGGCTTGCCAGGATACTTGCTACACGTTCCTTTCGCCCAGCGATATCGAATTCCGCCCCGCTCTCGAAGGGGTTTCTCCCTCGTGTTGTCGGATGGCACTAGAATTTTACTCGATGGCACAAGCCGGCTAATCGCTAGTGTCTCTGTCCATTGAAAGCAACTAGCCCAGATGCATCGAATCACAAGATCATCCTAGTTTCGGCAATGCCCACAAATTGCAACCAACCACATAACACCAGATTCAGCCCCGCCTGCGTAACATCAATCTCAGCGGTGGATGCAACGTCGTGTGATGAAGTTCACTCCGACGATCGCTTGCCCCGTGGTTCCAGTCGTGCCGACCGTGCAATGCGGTCCGTTCCTTGATCGTGCGCCGACTGGCAATTCAGCAACATGAAAAGGAGTTCCAATGAACCATACCAATCACACCCTCAACGACCTCGTGGAAGTCGCTCGCGATGGCGAAACGTTTTACGAGCATGCGGCGGTCAAGGTCGACCAGCCCGATCTCAGGATCTTGTTCACGCGTATTGCGATGGTGAAGCGCGACATCGTGAAGTCGCTATCGAGCGAGTTGCTCGCGCGCGGCGAAAAACCCGCCGATTCCGGATCGTGGACCGGCAGCTTCAACAAGCTGTACGGCGATATCCGCGCGTTGCTCGGCAACAAGGATTACGCTTATGTCGCCCAGCTTGAGGAATCCGAGGATCGCTTGCTCAAGGGTTTCGAGAAGGCGATCAACGACAAGGAAACTTCAGACAGCGCACGCCACGTGCTGACGCGCCTGCTGCCCGAGGTGCGCAACTGCCATGAGCTGATGCACATGCGCAAGGCCGCACTCAAGAAAGCCGCCTGATTTTTCAAGCTGTCATCGAGGCCCGGCCGGAGCGATCCGGTCGGGTTTTTTGTTGGGTAATGCACAGCGAGTTGTTTGTCAGCGTGCGCCGGGTCAACGTGGAGCAGCCCGCAAATGCCCAGTCGCCCACCATGCGATGCCAAGCGAAGCCAGCACCAGGATCGACGACAACAGGAACGGCGCGCCCGGCAGGTGCACAGGCGCATTCGCGCCGATGAATGTGGCGAACACGGTGGTGAACAGCGCGGGCCCAAAGATGCCGGCGGTGCTGGCGAGTGAGCTGACGCTGCCTTGCAATCGGCCCTGTTCGTGCGGATCGACTTGCCGGGTCATGATCGATTGGGTGACTGGGCTCGCCAATCCCCACAGTGCGCCGATCGGCAATGCCAGCAGGAAAATCCATCCGGTCGCGGCGAATCCATAGACCGCGAATGCGATCACGCCGCATGCAGTGCCGATCAGCAACGTGCGGCGTTCGCCGAAGCTGGCGACGAAGCGTTTGGCCAGCCACGCTTGCGAGAAGGCGCTGAGAACGCCGACGGCTGCGAGCACGTATCCAACCTGCTGTTGGCCCCAACCGTAGCGGTAGTCCACATACAGGACGAACACGCTGTTATAGACGTACTGCGCAAGCTGGAACAGGAACACCACGGCGACAAGCCCGAATACTTGCGGATAGCGGCTCAGCAGCAGCAATGGGCCGACCGGGCTTGCGTGCGTCCAGCTGAACTTGCTGCGCTTTTCCGGCGGTAACGATTCGGGCAACACGAAATAGCCGTAGCAGAAATTGACCAGGCTCAGGATTGCGGCGGCGGCGAAGGGCGCGCGCGGATTGATCACCGACAGCAAGCTGCCCATCACCGGGCCGATCACGAAACCGATGCCGAATGCCGCGCCGAGCAATCCGAAGGCAGCTGCACGTTTTTCATGCGGCGTGACATCGGCGATGTACGCGTTCGCGGTGGAAAAACTCGCCGAGGTGATGCCGGAAATGATGCGGCCGACAAACAGCAACGGCAGCGTGTTGACCAGCGACATCAGGATGAAATCCAGGCCGAGGCCGAGATTGGACATCAGGATCACCGGGCGCCGGCCGAACCGATCCGACAACGCGCCCTGCACGGGCGACGACACGAATTGCATGATGCCGAACGCGGTACCGAACCATCCGACCCATTGCGCGGCTTTCACGAAACTGCCGCCAGCCATCGATTTGATCAGGTGCGGCAACACCGGAATGATGATGCCGAACGAGAGGATGTCGATCATCACCGTGATGAAGATGAAGATCACAGCCGCGCGACGCACGCGCACGCCCGATTCCGGCAAATCCTGCGGGTCGCCGGTCGGCTGTAAATCAGCCGCTAGCGGCAATGGCTGCGAGTCCGGCGATTCGGGCGTTTCTGGCGATTGGGTCACGTACGATTCCAGGCCGCAATCTGGTGGTTGCGGCCCGGCAGTCTAACGCCCCGGCCCGACATCGATGAAGCGCAGGAATTCCGCACGCGTGCGTGCGTCTTCGCGGAAGCTGCCAAGCATCTTCGAGGTGACCATGCTCACGCCGCGCTTGTGGATGCCACGCGTGGTCATGCACTCGTGAGCGCCGACCACGACCACGCCAACGCCGCGCGGCTTGAGGATGCTGTCGATGCAGTTGGCGATTTGCGAGGTCATCTTTTCCTGCACCTGGAAGCGGCGCGCAAACGTTTCCACCACGCGCGCGAGCTTGCTGATGCCGACGACTTTGCCGTCCGGCAGATAACCCACGTGGACCTTGCCGATGATCGGTGCCATGTGGTGCTCGCAATGCGATTCGAATTCGATATCGCGCAGCACGATCAATTCGTCGTAGCCGCAGACTTCCTCGAACGTGCGCGAGAGATAATCGTGCGGATCTTCCTTGTAACCGGAAAACCAGTCGCCATACGCCTTGGCGACGCGCTTGGGCGTGTCGAGCAAGCCTTCGCGCTGCGGATCTTCGCCGGCCCAGCGCAGCAACGTGCGCACCGCATCCTCGGCTTGCTCCCGGCTCACTTCGGTTTTTACGGATGGTTTGTCTGGTACGGACATCTCGATTCTCCGTGTGGAAACCGAATGCTACGCGAGCATGCGGTGAAGGCGCTGCGAAGCTTGCGTAAAGAAGCCAGAACGACCTGTTCCAACCGAGATATGCATCACTCCACCCGACAAAACGCGGCCTTGAGGTAACGACTCTCCGGCACCCGCGCCATGAACGGATGATCCGCGCCGGCACCTGACACCTTCAGCACCTGCAACGAGCGCCCCGCATAAAACGCGGCGCGGCGCAGCATGTCGAGAAATTGCTCCTCGCTCACCAGGCCCGTGCACGAGCAACTCAGGAAGAATCCGCCCGGTTTCACGACTGACAGCGCGAGCTTGTTCATGTCGAGGTATTTCTTCAGCGCGGGAATGATCTGTTCGCGATCGCGGGTCATCTTCGCCGGGTCGAGGATCACCGCATCGAACTGTTCGCCGCCGGCTGCTGCATCACGCAACCACGGAAACAAATCGGCCTGCACGAACTTCACCTTTGCGTCGTTGAGCTGCGCATTCTTTTTTGCGATGGCGAGGATTTCCTCGTCGAGGTCGAGTCCGATCACTTCCTCGGCTCCCCCGCGCGCTTTCGCATAGATGCCGAAGCCACCGGAGTTGCAGCAAAGATCGAGCACGCGTGCGCCGGCAACGTGGCGCGCGAACCATTCGCGATTGTCGCGTTGATCCGCAAAAAATCCGGTCTTGTGGCCGCTGCCAGGGCTGGCGCGGAACTTCACGCCGTATTCGGTGATGACTGCGGGTGGCGGCGCATCCGGCGCGCGGAAGTCGAAACTTTCCTGCTTCTGCACATGGTCTTCGGAGAATGCGTAGAAACGGCAGCCCGGAAATTGCTCGCGCAACGCTTCATAGATCCATTCGCGGTGACGGAACATGCCAGCCGAGAAAAATTCGACAACAAGTAAATCGGCGTAGCGATCAACAACCAAACCCGACATGCCATCGCCTTCGGCATGCACCACCCGCCAGGCATCGCTGACCGCATCGAGCTTCAACGTATCGCGACGCAATGAAACCGCCTGTGCGATGCGGCGACGGAACCATTCCGCATCGATCGCTTCATGCGGATCGTTGGTCAGCACGCGCAAGGTAATGCGCGAGTGGCCGTTGTAGAAACCGCGCCCGATCCAGCCGCCGCTGTTGTCGTGGATTTCGACCACGCTGCCGGGCTTGGGTCGCGCCACCGGTTTCTCGACCATCTTCTGGTAGATCCACGGATGCTGCGCGTTCGGATGGCTGGCCGGGCGGGCGGTCTTGAGCTGGATGACGGGATTGGCTGGATTGTTCATCCGCGCATGATAACTGCCACGCGACGCCGGCCGCTTGCAAGCACGGCCATCGCCCCCACGTGATGACGATGGACTTGCCATTGCCCGACCCCCAAGCCGTCAGGGCGCATGCGCGGCCAATGGCTCGTCGCTTCGCGCGCGCAGCGTGGGTGAGCGTTGGCTTTGTGCTGCTGCTGGCGTGGATCAAGTTGTTTGAACACATCCTGGGCCAGCCGTTTGATGGCCTCGCGTTGCGGCCGCATTTGATTCCCGGTCTGATCGGCATCTTCACCGCGCCGCTGCTGCACGCATCGCTGGATCACCTCGCATCGAATGCGTTGCCGCTGTTGATCCTCGGCACGCTTGCGGGCGGCCTGTATCCACGCGCGACGCTGCGTGCGCTGCCGCTGATCTGGATCGGTTCGGGCATCGGTGTGTGGTTTATTGGCGCAGCCGGCAGCGCGCACATCGGCGCGAGCGGCATCGCCCATGGCTTGATGTTCCTGGTCTTTACGCTTGGCGTGCTGCGTCGCGACCGCCAAGCGATCGCTGCCGGCATGATCGCGTTTTTCCTTTACGGCAGCATGTTGCTGACGATCTTCCCGCGCGAACTGAACATTTCATGGGAATCGCATTTGAGTGGCGCGATCTGCGGCGTGATCGCGGCGATCATCTGGCGCAAAAGCGACGAGCCGCTGCCGCGCAAACGCTACAGCTGGGAAGACGAGCCGGATGAAGACGCATTCGAGGACGGCAGCGAAGACGTAAACATCGGCTTCGACGACAGCACTGCATCGCCAGACGATACCCAGCGCACGCTGCATTAAACGCGCCGCAAACAGGTCATCATCGCCGCCGCGCACGCTGCGCTACACTCATGATCAGCGTCCCGCGCAAGGAGTTCGCCATGACCACCACCCCAAATCGCGTCGAGCACCAGATGACCGACAAGGGTTACGTGCCGGTCTATACGACTGCCGTGGTCGAGCAGCCGTGGTCGAGCTACACCGATGCCGACCACACGACATGGGCGACGTTGTTTGCACGCCAGCAGGACGTGTTGCCGCAACGTGCATCGCGTACCTTCCTCGATAACCTCTCGCGCATGGACATGCATGGCGACGGGATTCCAAAGTTCGACGACCTCAATGTCGGGCTGCGCAAGGCGACCGGCTGGGAGCTTGTCGGTGTCGAAGGACTCTTGCCCGAACTGACTTTTTTCGAACACCTCGCCAACCGCCGCTTCCCGGTGACGTGGTGGATCCGCAAGCCTGAACAACTCGATTACCTGTCCGAACCGGACTTGTTCCACGATCTGTTTGGCCACGCGCCGTTGCTGATGGAACCCGTATTCGCCGATTACATGCAAGCCTACGGGCGCGGCGGCGTGAAGGCGCATGCGATCGGCGCGGACGCACTGACGCATCTCACGCGCCTGTATTGGTACACGGTCGAGTTCGGCCTGATCCGCGAACCCAGCGGCCTGCGCATTTATGGCTCCGGCATTGTCTCGTCGAAAGGCGAATCGATCCATTGCCTGGAATCGCTGGCGCCGAACCGCATCGGCTTCGATATGCGCCGAATCATGCGCACGCGGTATCGCATCGACTCCTTCCAGAAAACCTATTTCGTGATCGACAGCTACGAGCAATTGATGGATGCCACGCGTCCGGATTTCGCGCCGATTTATGCAGAACTGGCAGCCCAGGGATCGATTGCCGCCGGCGACGTGCTGGCGAGCGATCACGTCTATCAGCGCGGCAGCGGCGAGGGCTGGTCGGACGACGGCGACGTGTGAATTGATTGCCGCTGGCGACTGCCAGCCGCCATCGTTCCATCTG
>JBDSVN010000213.1:0-7469 GCA_039927175.1 Lysobacteraceae bacterium
CGCGCCGGGATTTCCGTATCTGCTCGGGCTCGATCCCTCGCTGGCGATGCCGCGCATGCAGACGCCACGAACGCATGTCGCAGCGGGCAGCGTCGGCATCGGCGGCACGCAGACCGGCATCTATCCGCACGAAGGCCCCGGCGGATGGCAGTTGATCGGACGCACGCCGATGTCGCTGTTCGATGCAAGGCGCGATCCACCGAGCCTGCTGCAGGCTGGCGATCGCGTGCGTTTCGTCGCGATCGAATCCACAGCACGTCATGGCTCGGACGAAAGCACGCAATGAGCATCGAAATCCTCGCGCCGGGAATGCTGACCAGTGTCCAAGACGCTGGACGCTATGGCTTTAGCGGATGCGGCGTCGGCATGGCTGGTGCGGCGGATCGCTGGTCGCTGGAGGTCGCGAATTTGCTGGTCGGCAATGCTGCCGATGCAGCCGTGCTGGAAATCACTCTGGCTGGTCCGACCTTGCTCCTGCGTCAAGCGGCCACGATCGCGCTGTGCGGCGCGGCCATCGATGCGCAAGTCGATGGCATTGCATTGCCGGGCTGGCGGCCGATCAATCTTCCATCAGGCAGTGTTCTCAAACTCGGCGCATGCCGGAACGGTGCACGCAGCTATCTCGCATGCGCTGGCGGCATCGACGTGGCGCCGGTTCTTGGCAGCCGCAGCACCGATCTACGCGGCGGTTTCGGCGGCCATGCCGGACGTGCATTGCGCATCGGCGACAGCTTGCCGCTCGGCATCGCAGCGGCCGATGCACACGACGCCATCAAGATCGCACCGTGGTGGATCG
This sequence comes from Lysobacteraceae bacterium, assembly GCA_039927175.1. Classification (GTDB taxonomy): domain Bacteria; phylum Pseudomonadota; class Gammaproteobacteria; order Xanthomonadales; family Xanthomonadaceae; genus SZAS-103. Next base: position 797 of record JBDSVN010000213.1, read on the forward strand.
ATACCGACCCCGATCTCGATTTTTCCGATCACATCGCGGTGCGCGTGCTGCCCGGAAGCGATGCGGCATCGCCGACCGATGCGTTGCATGCACAGGAATTCGTCGTCGACGCCGCGAGCAATCGGCAAGGTTTGCGACTGCGTGGCGTGTCGATGCAGCTGGCCGAATCGCGCGAGCGGATTTCCGAACCGGTCGTGCCCGGCACGATCCAGCTGCCGCCGGATGGCCAGCCGATCGTGCTGCTCACCGACGCGCAAACCGTCGGCGGTTATCCGCGCATCGGCCACGTGATCGCCGCCGACATGCCGCGCCTCGCGCAGCGTCGCGCCGGCCAATACCTGCATTTCATTCCGGTCGATGCGCGCCAGGCGCAGCGTCTCAACGCTGAACAACGCGCTCGGCTGGCGCGGATTGCGCTGGCCATCGCCGCGCGCCGCTGACGGCATTGTTTCGGAAGGCGTTGCGGTCGTCCCGGTGATTGCCTACTGTGCTGGATTACGCCACCCAACCTGCTGCCGGAGAGTGACCATGCTTCGCACCGCCTTGCGCCATGTTGCGCCGCTGACGATGTCGATTTCGATCGCGCTCACCCTCGCCGCCTGCAGTGGCACGCCGAAGTCGCACGCTGCCAGCGCAACGCCCAAGGTCGCATCGGCGCCTGCCAACTCCACCAAATCGGGAAAGACAAATACGGAATGGCAGTCGCATGTCGATGGGTATATCGATGGTTATTTCAAGCATTTCCCGGTCGCTGCCGCCAATGCGGGAAAGCACGAGTTCGACGGCAAGCTACCCGACTGGAGTACCGATGGGCTGAAGGAAACCATAGCCTGGCTGCACGCGCAGCACGAACAGATTGCTGCATTCACCGACGACAAGATCGACAAGACTCAACGATTCCAGCGCGAGTACATGCTGGCAGTGATCGATGGCCAGTTGTTCTGGCTTGAGGATTCCGGATTCGTCCACAACAATCCGGCGTTCTACGCTGACTCCATCTCGCCCAGTATGTATCTCACCCGCGAGTACGCGCCGCTGCCGCAGCGCATGGCCGCTTTCGTCACTTATGAAGACAACCTGCCGACTGCCGTAGCGCAGATCCGTGCGAACCTGCAGACGCCACTACCGGCGAGCTATATCGATTTCGGCGCAGGTGTATTCGGCGGCCTCGCGGATTTCTTCCAGAACGATGTGCCCAAGGCATTCGCCTCGGTGGACGACAAGGCTTTGCAGGATCACTTCAAGACCTCGAATGCGAAAGCGATTGCAACGATGCGCGATTTTACCGGCTGGCTGAAGGCGCAGAAACCGAATGCAACGCAGGATTTCGCGCTTGGCGCGAACCGCTTCGCGATGATGCTGCACGCAACCGAGCGCGTGGACATTCCGCTCGATCAACTCAAGGCTGCTGGCGAAGCGGATCTTGCGCGCAACCTCGCATCACTGAAAGATGCCTGCGCACAATTCCTGCCGAACGCGCCGCTCGACAAATGCGTCGAAAAAGTCAACGCCGACAAGCCCAGTGGCGGCGCGGTGGAAGCTGCGCGCGCACAACTCACGGAGTTGCGTCAGTTCATCATCGACAAGGATCTGGTGACGATCCCCGGCACCGAACAGGCGCTGGTCGCCGAAGCGCCGCCGTTCAATCGCTGGAACTTCGCCTACATCGAGATTCCCGGCCCGTACGAAAAAGGTTTGCCTTCGACGTATTACATCGCGCCGCCCGATCCGAAGTGGCCCAAGGCGATGCAGGAAGCCTATACGCCGGGCAAGGATGTCTTGCTGTTCACCTCGGCACATGAAGTCTTCCCGGGTCACTTCGTGCAGTTCCTGCACGCGAACCGTTCCGACTGGATCTTCGGACGTCTGTTCGTCGGTTATGCCTATGCCGAAGGCTGGGCGCATTACTGCGAAGAGATGATGTTCGATGCCGGCCTCGAAGGCGCGACGCCCGAAGTCCACATCGGCCAGCTAAGCGAAGCGTTGCTGCGCGACGTGCGCTTCATCTCCGCGATCGGAATGCACACCGAAGGCATGACGGTGGCCGAATCGGACAAGATGTTCCGCGAGAAGGCGTTCCAGGATCCGGGCAATGCGATGCAGCAAGCCGCGCGCGGCACCTACGATCCGGCTTATCTCAACTACACGCTCGGCAAGTTGATGATCATGCAGCTGCGCGAGGACTGGACCGCCTCGCGTGGTGGTCGCAATGCGTGGAAAGCTTTCCACGACCACTTCCTCAGCTACGGCGGCCCGCCAATTCCGCTGGTACGCGCAGAAATGATGGATTCCAAGCCGAAGGCCGTGTTGTGGCAGAAGCCTGCGACCACTGCGAAATAATGTGTTGACCCATGCCGGCGCGTGCAAATCCTGCACGCGCCGCAACCCAAATCCAATCGGACTGACACAGCATGCGAAGCTCCATCGTTCCAGCCATCATCGTCATCGTGATCGGCGTGATTTTCCTGATGCAGAACCTCGGCATCGGCAACTTCGATTTCGGCCATCTGATCCGGGTGTGGTAGCCGCTGATCCTGATCGTGGTCGGCATCAGCATGCTGCTCAAGCGCGGTTCATCGAAGTAGCCTGCACAACCGCATGCTTCGCGGCATCGACTTCAACTGCGACCTCGGCGAAGGCTGCGACGATGCAGCGGTGATGCCGTTCATCAGTTCGGCGAACATCGCTTGCGGGTTGCATGCGGGCGATACGGAAACGATGCGGTACACGGTGGCACTGTGCATCGCGCACGGCGTGGTGATTGGCGCGCATCCATCGTTTGATGATCGCGCACATTTTGGTCGGCGCGAGATGGCATGTTCGCCTGATGAAATCCACGCGCTGGTCTTGCGGCAGATTCGCACGCTCAAAGAAATCGCCGACGAGCAAGACGCACGACTGACCCACGTCAAACCGCATGGCGCGCTCTACAACATGGCAGCGCGTGATCCGTTGCTCGCCGATGCGATTGCACATGCCGTCCACGATGCCGATCCAGCGCTACAACTCGTCGGACTATCGGGCAGCGCATTGCCGGCAGCCGGCGAAGCGATCGGCTTGCGCGTGCTGCACGAAGTGTTCGCCGAACGCCGCTACGAAGCCGACGGCACGCTCACGCCGCGTAGCAATCCCGATGCGGTGATCCATGTACTCGACGATGCGCTTGCGCAGGTACGCAGCTTGGTACGCGATGGCTGCCTGATCGCACGCACCGGTGAGACCATCGCGTTGCGCGCCGACACCCTGTGCCTGCACGGGGATCGCACCGATGCAGCCGCGTTTGCGCATGCGCTGCGCGCGATGCTGGATTCCGAAGGTGTAAGCGTGGAGTCGCCTGGATGAACTACTGGCCGCTGATCGGCGTCGCCGTCGTCGTGCTCGGATTCGCGCTGCGGATGAATCCGATCCTGGTTGTTGTCTCAGCCGGATTCGCCAGCGGCATCGCCGCCGGAAAATCCATCGCCGCGTTGCTGGCCTTGTTGGGTGCGAGCTTCCTGAGTAATCGCGCACTGATGTTGATCGTGCTCACCCTGCCGGTGATCGGCGTGCTTGAACGCGCTGGCCTGCGCGAACATGCGCAACGCTGGATCGAGAGCCTGCGCTCGGTGACGCTGGCGAAGTTGCTGATCGGCTACCTCGCGATGCGCCAATTGCTGAGCATGCTCGGCCTCACCAGCGTTGCTGGCCACGCGCAGACGGTGCGTCCGCTGCTCGCGCCAATGAGCGAAGCGGCAGCAGAAAAATCGCATGGCCTACTCGATCACGACACACGACAGAAAGTTCGCGCGCTGGCCGCAGCCACCGACAATGTCGGCTTGTTCTTCGGCGAGGATGTGTTCATCGCGCTCGGCGCGGTGCTGCTGATCCAGGGTTTCTATGCCGGCAACGGCATCCATCTCGAACCCTTGCAGATCGCGTTGTGGGCGTTACCGACGGCGGTTGCGGCGTTCGTGATTCATGCGCTGCGGATCGTGCTGTTCCAGCGCAAGCTCAAACATTCCGCATTAGGGCCAGACGATGCTGCGGATTGAATACGGGTACTGGCTGATCGCGGCGATGTTCCTCGCCACCGCGTGGATGAACCTGCGCGAGCGGCGCTGGTCGGCGACTGCGTTCTGGTCGGTGCTGGCGCTGCTGTTTGCCGGAGGCGACTACGCACTCGCAGCCAAGCAGGTGGGCGATATGCGGCCGGTGCAGTTGGCCGGATTGTGCGTGGTCATCGTCGCCCTGCTCGCGCCGCGCGTGCATCGACCGGTAATTGCCGAGCGACCCGCCGAAGAGCGCATGGCATCCGCACTGCATCTGCGCCATCGCCTGTTCTTTCCGGCGTTGCTGATTCCGGCGGTGACGGTGGCGTTCGCGTTGCTCGATCTCGCATCGAAAAAATTCAAGTTCCCGATCGACTGGCTGATCGGCAGCGGCTCGACCACACTTATCGGTCTTGCGGTGGCTTGTGTGATCGCAACCATCGCCGCCTTGCATACCACGCGCAGCAGTCCGGAACGTGCGGTCACCGAAGGGCGCCGCCTGCTCGACACGCTCGGTTGGGCGATCCTGTTGCCGTTGTTCCTCGCCGCACTCGGCGGCGTGTTTACCGCAACCGGCGTTGGCGATGCCGTGGCAGCCGTGGTCGCCGGGATCGTGCCGACGCAACATGCATTCGCCTGCGTGCTCGCCTACGGGCTGGGCATGGTGGTGTTCACCATCATCATGGGCAATGCGTTCGCGGCGTTTCCGGTGATGACCGCCGGCATCGGCCTGCCGTTGCTGATCAAGTTGCATGGCGCCGACGCGGCTGTCGTCGGCTCGCTCGGCATGCTCTGCGGCTACTGCGGTACCCTGCTCACACCGATGGCCGCCAACTTCAATATCGTTCCCGCCGTACTGCTCGAACTTGATGACACCAACGGCGTGATCCGCGCGCAATGGGCGACGGCGCTGCCGTTGCTCGTCGTCAACCTCGCATTGATGATGTGGCTCGCGTTCCGATGAAAACTCCGGTCGTGTTGCTGTTTGGATTCGAACCTTTCGGCGGCGAAGACATCAATCCCGCACAGGAAGTCGTGCGCGAACTTGCGGGCGAACGCATCGCCGGCCATCGCGTGGTGCCGGCCGAATTGCCGGTGACATTCGACACCGCAATCACTGCATTGTCAGAAGCAATCGCACGCGAAAACCCTGCATTGGTGATTGGCATCGGCCAGGCTGGTGGCCGTGCGCGCATTTCGCTCGAACGCGTCGCGATCAACCTGATCGATGCGCGCATTCCCGATAACGACGGCGCGCAACCAATCGATACGCCCGTCATCGATGGCGCGCCAACAGCCTACTTCACGACCTTGCCGGTGAAGGCGATGCTCTCCGCGATGCAATCATCCGGCGTGCCGGGCGAACTGTCGTTTAGCGCCGGCAGTTACGTCTGCAACGCTGCATTCTTTGCATTGATGCATCTGCTGGCAACACGACATCACGGCGTGCGCGGCGGCTTCATTCACATCCCATATCTTCCGCGCCAAGCGGCTGCGCATCCCGGCGCGCCGAGCATGGAGATCGGCACGTTGTCGAAGGGAATCGGAATCGCCATCGAGGCAGCGCTGTTGCACGAACATGATCACCGTATAGCCGCAGGAACGGAACACTGATCCGTTATTCGCCGGGCTCTTGAAAGACATCAACGACCTGCGTACCTGCTGCGAGATCGTGACCGCAGCGTTTGTCTTCGCGGAAAATCAGGCAGATATCGACCAAGCTGCCAATTCGGCCCACAAATGGAATTGCTCCGACGCAATTCGCAATGGCATAGCGCACACATAGTTGTTTCAGCGAGGGCAGATTTCCATCCATATCGACAATTTTCGTGCGCACCAATTTCTTGCCCCATGTTTGACCATCCTTCACAAGAGGGTAGCCGAACACAACCACGAAAATGGCGAGTCCTATTGCCGACCACATCAACGAAAACGAGAGAGAAGGCGTTTCGTGCTGTTTCGCGGCATCGTAGGCAATCTGCCAAGCGCCAGTGAAGTAAATCAGTGGAAGCAAAATCACACTCATGATGAATGTGTCGAGCAACGACCCACCAAGCCGAAGCCCACGACTTGCCAATCGCATATTGCTCTTCGTCAGAGACTTCCCGACCTGCATTTGATTTGATTTTTCCAATCTGATTCCTAAGTTTTCGGCAGCGTCACGCCGGTCTGTCCCTGATACTTGCCGCCGCGATCCTTGTACGAGGTCTCGCAGATTTCATCGGACTGGAAGAACAGCATTTGCGCGACGCCTTCGTTCGCGTAGATGCGCGCCGGGAGCGGCGTGGTGTTGGAAAATTCCAGGGTCACATGGCCTTCCCATTCGGGTTCCAATGGAGTCACATTCACAATAATCCCGCAGCGTGCGTAGGTACTTTTGCCGAGACAGACGACGAGTGTGTCGCGCGGAATGCGGAAGAATTCGACCGTGCGCGCGAGCGCGAACGAATTCGGCGGAATGATGCACACGTCCGCCTCGACATCGACGAAGCTCGACGGGTCGAAGTGCTTTGGATCGACGATGGTGGAATTGATGTTGGTGAAGATCTTGAACTCGCGCGCGCAACGCACATCGTAACCGTAGCTCGACGTGCCGTACGACACGATGCGCTGGCCATCGGCGGCGTGCTTCACCTGCCCCGCTT
>JBDSVN010000214.1:0-9301 GCA_039927175.1 Lysobacteraceae bacterium
ATCTCGACCGTTTCCATCTGGTCATCGACGTGATCGACCGCGTGCCGCAGGCCGGCGAAAAAGGCGTGTACCTGAAGCAGCAACTCCAGGACAAGCTGATCGAACACAAGCAGTACATCACCACCTATGGCCAGGACATGCCGGAAATACGCGACTGGAAATGGGATGCTTGAGATGCGCGTCCTGTACCGCGCATGCAGCATCAACGCAGTAATGCTCGCCCTGGCCGTCGACATCGACGGCGTTTGCCAGCTCGCCTGACCGGAATCCACGCGCATGAATGACACTTCGCTCAAAGCCGATGCGATGATCGAAAACCGCACATTCGCGGAAATCGTCGTTGGTGACAGCGCCAGCATCTCGCGCACGGTGAGCCAGGAAGATATCGACCTGTTTGCTTTCATCACCGGCGATGTCAATCCGGCCCATGTGGACCAGACTTACGCGAGCACCGATCTGTTCCACAAGATCATCGCCCACGGCATGCTCGGTGCGGGGCTGGTTTCCAGCGTGCTCGGCACCCGGCTTCCGGGTCCGGGAACAATTTATCTGGCTCAGGATTTGCGCTTTCTGCATCCGGTCGGCATCGGCGACACGATCACCGCCACCGTGACGGTGACCGAAAAGCAATCCGAAAAGCAGATCGTCGTGCTGGATTGCAAATGCACAAATCAATCCGGTCAGGAAGTGATCGCCGGTACTGCGCGAGTGCGCGCGCCGACCGAGAAAGTGCGGCGGCCACGGATCGAATTGCCGGAGGTACGGCTCAGCCGACATCAGCGTTTTCACGCGTTGCTGGCTGCTACCGCAGGACTGGAACCGCTGGCGACGGCAGTCGCCCATCCCTGCGATGCCAATGCGCTGGGTGCTGCGATCGAGGCCGCGCGTGCCGGATTGATTACGCCGATCCTGGTCGGGCCCGGCGAAAAGATTCGCAAGGTGGCCGAAGCGGCCGCGATCGACATTTCCGGATTCCGCTTGGTCGACGTGCCGCACAGCCACGCAGCCGCGACCGAAGCGGTTGCACTGGTACAACGCGGTGAAGCGGCGCTGCTGATGAAAGGTTCGTTGCATACCGACGAATTGCTGCACGCCGTGCTGGCGCCGGATAGCGGCATGCGCACCGGCCGCCGGCTCAGCCATGTGTATCTGATGGACGTGCCGGCGTATCCGCGCCCGCTGTTGTTGACCGATGCGGCAGTGAATATCGCGCCCACGCTGGAACAAAAACGCGACATCGTGCAGAACGCAATCGATCTCGCGCATGTGATGGGTATCGCAATGCCGCGCGTCGCACTGCTATCGGCAGTCGAAACCATCAACCCGAAATTGCGCTCGACGCTCGACGCCGCGGCGCTGTGCAAGATGGCCGATCGCGGCCAGATCACCGGCGGTCTGGTGGACGGCCCGCTCGCCTTCGACAACGCGCTCAGTCCTGCCGCCGCCGCTGAAAAGGGGATCGTCTCCACTGTCGCCGGTCTGGCGGACATCCTCGTGGTGCCGGATCTGGAAGCCGGCAACATGCTGGCCAAGCAATTGATTTATCTGGCCGGCGCCGATGCCGCCGGCGTCGTGCTGGGTGCGCGCGTGCCGATCATCCTCACCAGCCGCGCCGATGCCGAGCGCACGCGGATGGCGTCATGTGCGGTGGCGGTGTTGATCGCCCACCGGCGTTCCGAAGCGACCGCCCGCGCGATCGGAACCTGAGCCATGGCCGAAGCGATCCTGTCCCTCAATGGCGGTTCGTCGAGCATCAAGTTCGCCTTGTTTACGCTGACCGATTGCGAACGACCGACGCTGGCAATGCGCGGATTGGTCGATGCGATCTATACCAAGCCCCGCTTGGTCGCGCGCGATGCGGCTGGCGTGTCAATCGCCGATGAAGACTGGTCGCCCTATGGCGGCAGCTTCGATGCCTTGATGGAGAAAACCATCGGCTGGATCGAGGATCGCCTCGGCGGCGATGCGTTGATCGCGGTCGGACATCGCGTGGTCCATGGTGGTGCGAAATACGATCGGGCGCAGCGCGTCAACGCGGAATTACTCGCCGAACTTGACCAATTGGTACCGCTGGCGCCGCTGCATCAACCGCATAATCTCGCGACGATCCGGGCGATCGCCGCGACCCGGCCAAAGTTGCCGCAGGTGGCCTGTTTCGATACCGCCTTCCACCACACGATGCCCGCCGTGGCCACCCGTTTCGCCCTGCCACGCGAGTACGAAGCCGCCGGCGTGCGGCGTTACGGTTTTCACGGATTGTCCTACGAATACATCGCGCAACGGCTGCGGGAGATCGCGCCAAACATCGCCGAGGGACGCGTGATCGCCGCGCACCTAGGCAACGGCGCCAGCCTGTGCGCGATGCGCGACGGCCGCAGCATCGACACCACCATGGGCTTCACCGCGCTCGACGGCTTGGTCATGGGCACGCGGTGCGGAAACATCGATCCGGGTGTAATCCTTTACCTGGAACGCGAACGCGGATTGAGCGCCGCCCAGCTCGAAGACCTGCTGTATCGCCAATCGGGTCTGCTCGGCGTGTCCGGCGGCATCTCCAGCGACATGCGCACCCTGCTGACGAGTACCGACCCGCGCGCGCAGGAGGCGGTCGAATTGTTCGTGTACCAGATCGTTCGCCAGATCGGCGCGCTGGCCAGTTCGCTCGGTGGTCTCGATGGCATCGTCTTTACCGCCGGTATCGGCGAACACGCGCCGGCGATCCGCGCGATGGTGTGCGCACGACTCGAGTGGCTCGGCGTCTACCTCGACGCCAACGCCAACGCCGCCAATGCCGATGTGCTCAGCGTCCTGCAAAGTCGCGTCGAGGTACGGATGATCCCGACCGACGAGGAAGCGATGATCGCGCGGCATACGCTGGATATAGTGAAGGCAAGCAGCGGCTAAGTCCGTCGATGCGCGTGATGGATGGATGACGGTTGCAACGATTCGCAAGGATCGGCTTGACGATGCAACAGCCGCATCGATGCAAGAGTCGGCCCAACTTTCGCCGCACAATCCGAGGGAACTGCGCTCGTTTCTCGGCACCAAGTGAATTTTCGCGTCAGTCCTTGCAAGAAATCCGTCACACGAGTGGCCGTTTTTCTTGGACGTCGCCCTGAATGAGACTGCCTGCACGCTATCATCCGCGCTGCAGGCTCCCTCACTCCTTGCCCTCTCCCGACGGGAGAGGGGGGAGTGATCGTCGTGCGATGCACGACAACGTCATATCATTGAAGCGGGGCCTATAGCTCAATTGGTTAGAGCAGCGGACTCATAATCCGTTGGTTCCAGGTTCAAGTCCTGGTGGGCCCACCAAGCACCAAATGCAATTCCTGAAAAATCCGTAATGCTTTGGCGCTGATCCGGCAGGCTGCAAAGCCCAATACTGAGCGCCGCGATCGTCGATCGCATCGATTCCCATCTGTTACGTCCAGGCTCTCCACTGATGAAGCTCGTGCAATTCCTTGTCGTGCTGTTCGCGTTTGCATTCGGCTTTGCCGGTACGGCAAACGCCGCGCCGCAAGCCAAACTCACGATCCTCAGCTATCACGAGATCGCCGATGGCAACGACGCGCTGGTGCCGCAGTACACGGTGACGCCGACCAACTTCGTGCGCCAGCTCGACTGGCTGAAAAACAACGGCTACCACTTCGTCAGTGTCGATCAGGTGCTGGCCGACGATGCTGGCAAGAAGCCGCTGCCGGACAAGGCTGTGTTGATCACTTTCGACGACGGCTATCGCTCGATGTACGAGCATGCCTACCCGATCCTCAAGCTGTTCCATGCGCCGGCAGTGGTTGCGCTGGTCGGCAAGTGGATGGATGTGCCGGAGAACGGCAAGGTGGATTTCAGCGGACGTTCGATTCCACGCACCGACTTGCTGTCGTGGCAGCAGGTGCGCGAAATGTCCGACAGCGGGCTGGTTGAAGTCGCCAGTCACACCTACGGCATGCACGAAGGCATCCTCGCCAATCCACAAGGCAACCTGCAGCCGGCAGCGACGGCGCGGCGATGGCTGCCGGAACTGCATCGCTACGAAGACGAGGCAGCTTATACGCGCCGTGTGCGCGAGGATCTCGCGCGCAATAACAAAGTGCTGAAGGACCACGTCGGCAAGGGCCCGCGCATCATCGTCTGGCCTTACGGGCGCTACAACATCGAAACCCGGCGCGTTGCCGCCGAGCTCGGCATGCCGATCGGGCTCACCCTCGATGACGGTGCCAACACTGCCGATACACCGCTGTCCGGGCTGCGTCGCTCGCTGATCGATCGCAACATGACTCTGGCCGGGCTTGCGCAGGAAATCCAGTTGCGCAACAGCACCGCCGACGATTACGTGCGTCCTTTGAAGATCATGCACATCGATCTCGACTACATCTACGACGCCAATCCGAAGCAGGAAGAAGACAATCTCGGCCGGCTGCTCGATCGCATCAATGCAATGGGCGTGAATACCATTTACCTGCAGGCGTTTGCTGATCCGGATGCGAACGGTGCGGCTGATGCGGTGTATTTCCCGAACCGCCATTTGCCGATGCGTGCTGACCTGTTCAACCGCGTGGCATGGCAGATCGCTACGCGTACACACGCGCAACAAATTTACGCATGGATGCCGATGCTCGCCTGGCAATTGCCGGCCAACGAACCGGCGGCGAAAGACATCGTGGTGACCATGCCGAACAAGGACAGCGGTCACGTCGCGATGGGTTATCCGCGACTGTCGCCGTTCTCACCGCGTGCGCGCGCGGTGATCCGCGACATCTACCAGGATCTCGCGCGCTCGACGCCGATCGACGGCATCCTGTTCCACGATGATGTCACCTTGTCGGATTACGAGGATGGCAGCCCGGATGCATTGAAGACCTACAAACAATGGGGTCTGCCGGGTTCGATTGCGGCGATCCGTGCGAGCGACGACCTGCTCGGCCGCTGGACGATCTTGAAGATCAACGCACTCGACAACTTCGCCAGGGAACTCGCACAAGTCGCGCGCAACGAGCAACCCGGCATCAAGACCGCGCGCAACCTGTACGCGAGCGTCGTGCTCAATCCGCGCTCGGAAGTCTGGTACTCGCAGTCGCTCGACAATTCGCTGGCAAATTACGATTACACCGCGATCATGGCGATGCCGTACATGGAGCAGGCGGCCGATCCCAAGGCGTTCTACCAGGAACTCGTGGACAAGGTGAACGAGCATCCCGGCGCGATGAGCCATGTGGTGATGGAGTTGCAATCGGTGGACTGGCGCAAGGACGATGCGCCGCTGCCCGGCACCGAACTCGCCGACACGATCCGCATGCTGTACGGCTGGGGCGTGCAGAATGTGGGCTACTATCCCGACAACCTGTTCAAGGACAATCCGGACACCGCGCAGTTGCGGCCGGTGTTCGACAGCAAGTCGAACAACCCGCTGCCCTTGCCCGTTATCCGCTAGGGAACCAAGCCGTGCTGACGTTTGCCGCCCTGCTCAAAACTATCTGGCTGGGCTTGCAGGGCTTCGTGTATTACTACCCGTTGTTCATGTCGTACCTGTGGATGATGGGCGCGGTTTTGTTCTATTGGCGTTTTGAGCGCCGCGACCCGCCGTTTGATCATCCGGTGCCGCTGCCGGATACGCCGCCGGTGAGCATCCTGATTCCGTGTTTCAACGAAGGCGCGCATGCCGAGGAAACGATCGGGCACGCGCTCGCGCTCGACTATCCTGATTTCGAAGTCATCGCGATCAACGATGGCAGCCGCGACAACACTGCCGAAATCCTTGATCGCATGGCGCGCGAGCATCCACGCCTGCGCGTGGTGCACCTTGCACAAAACCAGGGCAAGGCCATGGGCCTGCAAGCCGGCGCGCTGCTCGCTCGCTACGAAATCCTGATTGGCATCGACGGCGACGCATTGCTCGATCCACATTGCGCGCACTGGATGGTGCGGCATTTCGTCGAGGATCCCGATGTCGCCGCTGTCACCGGCAATCCGCGCATCCGTAATCGCTCGACCTTACTCGGCCGCGTGCAGGTCGGCGAATTTTCGTCCATCGTCGGCATGATCAAACGCGCGCAGCGTAGCTTCGGCCGCTTGTTCACCGTGTCCGGTGTCATCACCGCGTTTCGCAAATCGGCCGTGCATCGCGTTGGCTACTGGAGCGCGGACATGCTGACCGAGGACATCGACATCACCTGGAAACTGCAGCGTGACGGCTGGGACGTGCGTTTCGAACCGCGCGCACTGGTGTGGATCCTGATGCCGGAAACCCTGCGCGGGCTGTGGAAGCAACGCCTGCGCTGGGCTACGGGCGGCGCGCAGGTATTGATGAAGAATTTCGGTGTGGTGCTGCATCCATCGCAGAACCATCTGTGGCCATTGTTGCTCGAACTCTGCCTGAGCCTGCTGTGGTCGTACGCGCTGCTGGCGATGATTGCGTTGTGGTTGCTCGGGTTCATCTTGCCGCACGGCATGGTGCCGGCGGTCGGATCGCCGCTGATTCCGCAACTTGGCGGTGTCGTGCTGGGCCTGACTTGCCTGCTGCAATTCGGCATCAGCAAATGGCTCGACAGCCATTACGACACCGGCCTCGGCCGCAACTATTACTGGATGATCTGGTATCCGCTGGTGTTCTGGCTGATCAATATTGCCGCCACCGTGGTCGCTTTCCCGAGGGCGCTCGGCCGCGATACCGGCAAGCGCGCGCGTTGGGTCAGCCCTGATCGCGGCGCGCATTTGCGCAAGAAGAAGCCGCGCAAGAACGAGGCGGACAGCCATGCGTGAACGCATGATCATCAACGCGCGCCGCGACCTCAGCCTGCCGCGCAGGCTGCTCTCAGACGCCGTGACGGCCTTGATGTGGTGCGGTTGGCTGTTCCTGTGGCTGCCGGTGTTCCTGAAATTGCACCAAGTCGTTGCCCTGCGCATGTATTTCGCACCAGCGGCGGTCGAGGTGCTCGATGTCATCACGCCCATTTCGCTGACGCACTCAGTCATTGCACTGCTCGGCACCAGTGGCTTGCTCTTGTTGTGGTCGCTGCTGCCTTCGCGACGCCTGTCGCATGCACGTGGCGTGCAGGATCTCGATGACTACGCCGAGTATTTCGACATCGACCCGGCCGAAATCCTTGCAGGTCGCGACAGCAGGATTTGCGTGGTCAGCCACGACGAGCATGGCAACATCATCGACATCGCGCCGCGCGACTGAATTGCCGTGCCAGATGCGCTGCGCATTCCCGAGGGTTGCCGCGTGCGTTACTGTGCAGCCCTCGCTATCCGTATTTGAACCATGCCCGACCACTTGCTCGAAACCATTGAACGACAAACCGGCCCCGCACCCTCGTGGTCCATCGTCTGGCTGCATGGCCTCGGCGCGGACGCCAACGATTTCGTGCCGCTGGTTCCGCAATTGCTGCGTCCTGGTTGGCCCGCGCTCCGCTTCGTGTTCCCGAATGCGCCGGTGCGCGCCATCACCGTCAACGCCGGCATGCGGATGCGCGCGTGGTACGACATCGCCGGCTTCGACCTGTCGCGACGCGAGGACGAAGCCGGCGTTCGCCAGAGCATGGCGCAAGTCGAAGCGCTGATTGCACGCGAGAACGAACGCGGTATTCCATCATCACGCATCCTGCTCGCCGGCTTCTCGCAGGGTGGCGCGATCACGCTGGCGACCGGCTTGCGCCGCGAGCAACCATTGGCTGGCTTGATCGCCTTGTCCACCTACCTGCCGTTGGCTGCAAACAGCATCGCCGAGAGCACCATCGCGGCACGCGTGACGCCGGTGTTCATGGCCCACGGCAGCCTCGATCCGGTCGTCCCCGAAATACTTGGACGCAGCGGCCGCGATGCCTTGCTCGCACTCGGCATGCCCGTTGAATGGCACAGCTACCCGATGGCGCACCAGGTCTGCCCGCCTGAAGTACAGGCGCTGACGGGATGGCTGGGCACGCGCTTCGCGACAGCGCCGTGAGCGATACTCGCGGCATGCGCATCCCGATCCGTCCATGGGTTCCGGATTTCTGCCGGCTGTCGACCTTGTCCGCGGTGATCGTCGGGGCCGAACTTGTCGTGCTGGTACTCGCCTTGGCACCGCTTGACCAGGATTTATGGCGACCCAGTGAATTTGGTACCGCCAGTCTGTTCGCGCAGTGGGTCGGGCTGTCCAGTGCACTGCTGTTGTGCAAGTTGCGATTCGTGTTGACGCGCATGTCGCCACTGCCTGGAGCGGTACTCGCCTGGTCGCTGCCGGTAGCGATAAGTGCGACGGGCGCCTGGTTGCTGTTCCAGATCAATCTCGGGCTGGGTTTGCTGCAGGGCGTATCCGCTGCGAATCCGTTGCGATTCGTGCTCAGTTGCGCTGCATTGGCCGGGTTGATCAGTGCCGCCGCGCTGCGTTACGCCTACGTGCAGGAGCAATGGCGACAACAGGTGCGTGCGCAGGCCAAAGCCGAGGTGGATGCCTTGCAGGCGCGCATCCGCCCGCATTTCCTGTTCAACAGCATGAACACGATTGCCAGCCTGGTGCGTAGCGATCCACAGCAGGCCGAACGCGCAGTGATGGATCTTTCCGATCTGTTTCGCGCAGCGCTCGGTGCTGGCGAGGGAGAATCCACTCTGGCTGAGGAGATCGAGCTGATCGAACGCTTCCTCGCGATCGAAGCATTGCGGCTCGGCGATCGCTTGCAGGTACGCTGGCACCGCGTGGAGCCGCTGCCGTGGGAGATGAAACTGCCGCGCCTGCTGCTGCAGCCGCTGGTAGAGAACGCGATCATCCATGGCATCGCGCACCTGGCGGAGGGTGGAACCATCGACATCGGCATGCACGTGCAGGACAAGATCCTGCACTTTTCGGTAGGCAACCCATGTCCACCGGCCGGCCACGATGGGTCCGGCGAGCACGCTGCCGGCAACGACCACGCGCAGCAGAGCATTGCCCATCGCCTGCATTACCGCTTCGGTGCGGCCGCCAGCATGGCCACGCGCCTTGACGCTGGCTACTATGCATGCGAACTGGGTTTGCCGATCGCATGAAGAGTCGTGCATGGACGTCCTGATCGCCGACGACGAGCCGCTTGCGCGCGAGCGACTGCGCACGCTGCTGGCCGAGCATCTGGACGTTGTCGTGATCGGCGAAGTGAGCAATGGCTGCGAAGCGCTGGATGCAATCGAGCGGCTGCGGCCCGACTTGTTGTTGCTCGACATCGCGATGCCGGTGATGGATGGGCTCGAGGCAGCGCACCATATCGCACGACTCGACGCGCCGCCGGCGCTGGTATTTTGTACTGCGTACGACGAACACGCGTTGTCGGCGTTCGAGGCGGCA
>JBDSVN010000215.1:0-7546 GCA_039927175.1 Lysobacteraceae bacterium
ACTGCTTGTCGTAGCTCGGCGGGCTGGTGCCGACTGCATAGGTATCGGCCGGCCAGAACCGCGAGGAATCCGGGGTGAGCATTTCGTCCATCACCAGCAGCCGACCATTTTCATCGGTGCCGAATTCCAGTTTCGTATCCGCAATCAGGATGCCGCGTTGTGCCGCATACTCGGACGCGTATTTATAAATCGCCAGCGTCGCAGCGCGCACTTGTTCGGCAAGGTCGGCACCGATGGTCGCGACGACCGCATCGAAGCCGATGTTCTCGTCGTGCGCGCCAGCAGCGGCTTTCGTCGATGGTGTGAAGATCGGCTCGCGCAACTGCTCCGCCTGACGCAAGCCATCGGGCAAGCTGATCTCGCTGACACGACCGGTGCGCTGGTAATCCTTCCAGCCCGAACCGATCAGGTAGCCGCGTGCGATCGCCTCGATCGGTACGGGTTTGAGTCGCTTCGCAACCACCGCGCGCTTGGCATACAGCGCAGCATCGACACCGGCAGGCAGTGCATCGGCAACGGCACGACCTGTGAGGTGGTTCGGTAGCAGATGCGCGGTTTTCGCGAACCAGAAATTGCTGAACTGGCAGAGCATTTCGCCTTTGCCGGGAATCGGGTCTGGTAGCACCACATCGAATGCGCTCAACCGATCGCTGGCGACGATCAGCAACTCATTGCCCAGCAACGCATACACGTCGCGCACCTTGCCCCGGTGCAACAGGTCGAGTCCAGGCAAGTCGGATTGCAGCAAGGTCGTGGTCACGCGCGGGCTCCGGCAAAGGTGGTCATTGTATCCGCGCCCCGGGGCTGCAGGCGTTCCAGGCGCCTGTGTGCACTCCCCACATCTGACCGCCATGGATGGCGGAAATGCCGAAAACGCAGGAGCGGTTTTCGGCCATGTGGGTCGCGCGGTAGAATCGGCTGGCCATCCGCGCCGGAATTCCGATGTCGAACTGCATCATCGCCCCGTCCATCCTGTCCGCCGACTTCGCGCGGCTTGGCGCCGAAGTGAACGCGGTGTTGAAAGCCGGTGCCGACTGGATCCATTTCGATGTGATGGACAACCATTACGTCCCGAACCTCACGATTGGCCCGTTGCTGTGCGAGGCGCTGCGCAAACACGGCGTCACCGCGCCGATCGACGTGCATTTGATGGTGAAACCCGTTGATCGCATCGTCCCAGATTTTGCGAAAGCCGGTGCGACCTCGATCAGCTTCCATCCCGAAGCCACCGAACACATTGATCGCACGATCCAGTTGATCAAGAGCTGCGGCTGCAAGGCCGGGCTCGTGTTCAATCCGGCCACGCCGCTGGACTACCTCGACTTCGTGCTCGACAAGCTCGATATCGTGCTGATCATGTCGGTGAATCCGGGTTTCGGCGGGCAGAGCTTCATCCCGATGGCGCTGGAAAAAATCCGCCGCGTGCGCGAGCGCATCGATGCCAGTGGCCGCGATATCCGGCTGGAAGTCGATGGTGGTGTGAAAGTCGACAACATCGGCGAGATTGCAGCGGCGGGCGCAGATACGTTTGTTGCTGGTTCGGCAATTTTCGGCGCGGCCGACTATGCTGCCGAGATCGATGCGATGCGTGCAGCGGTGCAGCAATCGCGGGCGTGATCGCGGTTGATTGCGCGGATTATTGTCCTGTTGCCGGCTGATGCACGTTTGACTCATTGATGCTGCGGCCGGACGATGCCGTGGGAATCATGCGATCAGGGGCGCAGACGTATGCCAAGGCATTCGAAGTCCAACACTCTCAGGTCGGATCGACTCGCGCGCATCCTCGATGTCACGCGCGATCTCGCGCGGCCGATCGATCTGGAAAGCATGTTGTACCACGTTGTCGATGCGGCCAAGGAATTGCTCGACGCCGAGGGCGGCACGGTCTGGCAGTATCTCCCCGACGAACATGCGATGGAGATGCGCGCTGCGCGGGGGCTGGATGCAATCCGTATTCCGGCCGATCGCGGCATCGTCGGCGAATGCGTCCGCACGCGTGCCCTGATCAACGTGTCCGATTGCTACGCCGACCCGCGCTTCGATCGCAGCGTTGACCGCAGCAGCGGTTATCGGACGCGCTGCATGCTCACGCTGCCCCTGCTGGGCCACGACGATCAACTGGTCGGCGTGTTGCAAGTGGTCAATCGTCGTAAAGGCGTGTTCGATGCCGACGACGAGGCGATGGCCGCTGCGCTGGCTGCGCAATGCGCGGTGGCACTGCAGCGCGTGCGGATGACCGAGCAACTGCTGCGATCGGAGAAACTCCGCCAGGAAATCGCGGTTGCGCACGATATCCAGCAGGGAACTTTGCCGAAAACCCTGCCTGAGATCCCAGGTTACGACTTTATCGCCTCGTTTCTTCCGGCCGACGATACTGGCGGCGACATCTACGATTTCGTGACGACAGCGCAAGGCGAGTTGATGCTGCTGATGGGCGATGCCACCGGGCATGGCATCGGCGCCGCGCTGTCGGCCATCCAGGTGCGTGCGATGTTGCGCCTGGCGCAACGGATGGGCGCAGGGCTGGACGATACCTTCCGGCACATCAACGACCAGTTGGTGGTCGACTTGCCTGAGGATCGTTTCGTTACAGCCTTCCTCGGATGCCTCGACCCATCGCGGCACGTCCTGCGCTACCACTCGGGAGGACAGGGGCCGTTGCTGCATTTCCGGGCGTCTGGGCTTGCATGCGACATCCATGCGCCGACGACGTTTCCATTCGGCGCGATGCCGATCGCCGCCATGCGGCTTCCGAAGGAAGTCGAACTTGCTCCCGGTGATATTTTCGCGCTGATTTCCGATGGCGTTTACGAATACCACGATGCGCAAGGCCAGTTGTTTGGCGAGCAGGCCGTGATCGATTTACTGCGCGATCACCATGATCGACCATTGCCGAAAATACTCGACCGGCTGCAGGAAGCGCTCTTGGCGTTCGCACAGGGCGCACCGCAGCTGGACGACATCACGGTGGTATTGATCAGGCGCCGCATCGACCCATCGGCTGCGCAATTGGCGCCGGGCGTGGATGTAAACGAAGCAAAACCCGCGCAGCGCAGTTTCCTGCGCAGTTTCGATGCACTTGAGGCCATGTTCGCTTTCATCCAGCAAGAGCTCGCTGTATGCGGTGCCGACGACAGCGTGCGCTATGCGATCGAATTCACCGCAGAAGAGCTGTTCACCAACATGGTCAAATACAATCCTTCAGGCGGCGGCATGATCGACCTCTCGATTGCATGCGATGACAGCGAGCTGGTGTGCCGATTGACCGATCACGACAGCGATCGATTCGATGTGACCGCAGCGCCGGATGTCGACATCCACATGCCGACCGAGCAGCGCCGCCCCGGCGGGTTGGGTTTGCACCTGATCCGTCGGCTGGTGGATTCGGTCGAGTACGACTACTCTGGTCGACGCAGTCTGATCACCTTTCGCAAGACGCTGGGAGGCGGTTGATGTTCGAGATCGGATATGGCGATGGCGGGGCCATCGCATTCACGGGTCGGCTTGATGCCGCGCAATGCGCCAAGGCGCAGGCTTTCCTCGATTCGGCCGACGCAGCGCTGCCGTTCGATTTCGGGGGCCTCGAATATATCTCCAGCGCAGGCCTCGGCATCCTGCTCAAGGCGCACAAGCGCTTGATGGGCAATGGCGGCCGATTGCGCCTGGTCAACGTCAACAGTCACATCTACGACATCTTTCGCTACTCGGGCTTCGACCAGGTGTTCGAAGTGGAGCGCTCCGGCGGCTAAAGCCATGTTTCCAACCTTTTGCAGCCACGACCGTATTCATGACTGACGATTCCGATGCCGCGTTGGTTCTTCAATGCAGGGGTGGCGATCGTCACGCTTTCGAGATCCTGTTGACGCGCTATGAGCGTCGGGTTTTTGGGGCGGCCTACCGAATTCTCCACCATCGCGAGGACGCGACGGACGTGACCCAGACTGCATTCCTGCGGGCCTATGAACATCTCGATCGTTACGATCCGGCGCAGCATTTTTGCAGCTGGGTGTATCGCATCGCGGTGAACGAAGCGCTCGATCTGGTGCGCAGCCGCCGGCCCTCGGAGCAGTTGTCCGACGAGACCGCCACCGAGCAGGACGGTCCCGATGTGATCGCAACGAAGGATGAGAACGAAGCAGTGATGCAGCGCGCATTGATGGACCTGAAAATCGACTATCGGACGGTGATCGTGCTCAAGCATGTGCAGGACTGCAGCTATGACGAGATCGCGCAGATCCTCGAATGCCCGGTGAAGACGGTGAAATCGCGTCTGTTCACCGCGCGCCAGGCCATGCGCGACGTGTTGGCGGCTCGGGGGCAACTCTGAAATGATCGACGAACGCACCCTCGAACTGATCCATGCCGAGATCGATGGCGAGCTCGATGCGCCGATACGCGCAGAACTCGAGCGCCGCCTGCAGGACGATCCTGAAGCACGCGCCATGCGCGAGGATTTGCAGCAGGTCGTGACATCGCTGGAGCAGATGGCTCCGGTCGCGATGCCGCCCCAACTCCACGAAGACCTGATTGCCGGCATTCCCGGTGAGGCGCCAGCCCCGGTGTCATGGCCGAAACGCTTGTTTCGGGGCCGCGGCAGGAGTACAGAAACAGGCAATCCGGCCCAACGCACCAACTTTTCGACGGTTGGCCCGTATTCCAGTCATTCGCGCATTTCCACGGGGACATCACGGGAACGCGCACAGGTAGCAACGGCAATACCACGCTTTCACAAACGAGGAAGGATGATCATGAAAAGCTCCAAGACACTGGCGTTGAGCGGATTGGCCGTGGCTATCATCGCGGTCGCCTATTTCGGCTTCGACTATCCGCCGGGCAGCGAGCAAGTCGCCGGCACCATCGCTCCGGCCCAGCGCTATCGCGCGCCGACCATCGACGCTACCGGCGTGCAACTGGGCGACCAGTCGATCCCGCGGTTGATGCAGACCGACACCTTCACGCGTTTGGTGAATGACGCCAAGTTCCGCGCGATGGCCACGAACCCGCAGTTCGTCGCGCTCGCACGCAGCCCGGCATTCGCGGCGCTGGCCAGCAATGCGCAGTTCCAGGCATTGGCGCACAACGCGCAGTTCCAGGCGTTGGCGCAGAACGCGCAGTTCCAGGCACTCGCAAAGAACGCCCAGTTCCAGGCACTTGCGCAGAACGCGCAGTTCCAGGCGCTGGCCCAGAACGCACAATTCCAGGCACTGGCCAAGAATGCCGATTTCGCGGCACTCGCACGCAATGCGCAATTCTCGGCGCTCGCCAAGAATGCGGATTTCGCGGCGTTGGCACATAGCGCGCAGTTCAGTGCTTTCGCTCAGAACCCGCAGGCTTTTGCGGCACTCGCCCAGAATGCGCAGTTCCAGGCGCTCGCCAAGAGTGCGGATTTCATGGCAGCCGCACGCAACCCGCAGTTCGCTGCGCTTGCACGCAGTGCCGACTTTGCAGCCCTTGCGAAGAATGCCGATTTCGCCGCACTGGCGAAGAATGCAGACTTCGCGGCACTGGCGCACAACGCGCAGGCGTTCTCGGCGATGGCCAAGGACCCGCAGGCGTTCGCAGCACTTGCCCACAGCGCGGATTTCGCGGCACTGGCACGCAATGCGCAGTTCTCGGCGCTGGCAAAGAATGCCGACTTCGCAGCACTGGCGCAGAACGCGCAGTTCGCGGCTTTGGCGAAGAACGCCGACTTCGCTGCACTGGCCAAGAATGCCGATTTCCAGGCCCTGGCTTCGAACGCGCAAGCGTTCTCGGCGATGGCCAAGGATCCGCAGGCGTTCGCAGCCCTTGCTTCGAGCGCGGATTTCTCGGCGCTGGCACGCAATGCCGATTTCCAGGCCTTGTCGCACAACGCCGACTTCCAGGCGTTGGCCTCGAACGCGCAGTTCTCCGCATTGCTGCATGACGCGGCGTTCTCGGCGCGGTTGAAGTCCGAGCAATAACAGCTGATCGAAAGTCCCTGTTCCAGACAGGGCCGGTTGCCGAAGGGCAGCCGGCCCTTGTTTTTTGGGCTATCGTTGCGCGGGTACGGATTCTTTGGGGAAAGACCGATGCGACAAGCAACGATTCTGGCCTGCCTGGTTCTTGCCGGGGCGATGGCAGCGCCTGCTGGCGCGAAGGAAGATCTCCAGCAATTGCAGACCGATGACCTGCAACTCGTCTGGTTCCATCCGGCCGAGGATTACCTCGCGCCGCACGTCGCGCGCAGCTTCGAGAATTCGATCGCGTTCCAGAAAAAGATCTGGGGCTGGACGCCGGACGGCAAGGTCAACGTGCTGCTCAAGGACTTCGGCGATTACGGCAATGCCGGCGCGCGCTCGACGCCGAACAATGCGCTGATCGTAGACATCGCGCCGTTCTCGTTCTCGTTCGAAACCTTCGTTGCCAGCGAACGCATGTTCTCGCTGATGAACCACGAGCTGGTGCATGTTGCGAACATGGATCAGTGGACCAAGACCGACATGCGCTGGCGTCGTTTCCTCGGCGGCAAGATCCAGGTCGACCCCAAACATCCCGAGACATTGCTCTACCACTACCTGACCGTGCCGCGCACGGTGGTTCCGCGATGGTATCTCGAAGGCGTTGCGGTGTTCTTCGAGACCTGGATGGCCGGTGGTCGTGGTCGCGCGCAAGGCGCATACGATGAAATGGTGTTCAGGGCAATGGTCCGCGACCACGCGCGTTTCTACGATCCAGCCGGGCTCGCAGCAGAAGGCACCAAGGTCGATTTCCAGGTTGGCGTGAACAACTATCTTTACGGCACGCGTTTCATTTCCTATCTGGGGTTGAAGTATTCACCGGAACAGATCGTTGATTGGGCCGGCCGTCACGAAGGCAGCAAGCGTTACTACGCCGACCAGTTCAAGCAGGTGTTCGGCAAGTCGATGGAAGCCGCCTGGTCCGACTGGATCGCGTGGGAGCAGGGCTTCCAGCAGGCAAATCTCGCGGCGATCGCAAAGTACCCCATTTCGCAAATCCAGCCGTTGTCGCACAAGGGCCTTGGTTCGATTTCGCGCGCGTTCTACGACCCACAACGCAATGCCATGATTGCCGGGTTCCGCTATCCCGGCGTGAACGCCTACATCGGCGTGATGTCGCTTGCCGACGGCAACATCAAGCCGCTGGTCGACGTGAAGGGACCGATGCTCTATCGGGTCACCTCGCTCGCCTATGATCCGGATACCAAGACTGCCTTCTACACCACCGACAACAACAGCGGTTATCGCGATGTCATGTCGCTGGACACAGTCACCGGCAAGACGCACATGCTGTTGAAGGACGCGCGCATCGGCGACCTGGTGTTCAATCACAGCGACCGTTCGCTGTGGGGAATCCGCCATCTCAACGGCATCGTCACCATGGTGCGGATGCCGTATCCCTACAGCACCTACAACCAGGTCTATTCATGGCCGTACGGCGAAATCGCCTACGACATCGACATCTCGCCGGATGGCAAGCTGCTCAGCTTGTCGCACACGGCAGTTAACGGCGATCAGGCGCTGCAGCTGATCCCGATGGAGACATTGCTCGCCGGGGAGGCGACGCC
>JBDSVN010000216.1:0-8987 GCA_039927175.1 Lysobacteraceae bacterium
GAGCGAAATCGCGACGTCGGTGGCCGGCGCACTGAAAGCCACGCTGCTCGGCAAGCCGATCGAATCCAGCGACCGGCCGCCAAGCGGCAATCTCGATGCGTACGACGCCATGCTCAAGGGCGTGGCACTTGCCGCGCATCGCAACAAAGCCGATTACCTGCTGGCGGTCGAGCAATACCAACGGGCAATCAAACTCGACCCGGATTATGCGATGGCCTATGCGCGGCTGGCGATTGCGCAACAATGGTTCAACGATTGGCTGGCGACCGGAGACGAGCGCAAGATCGCCAGCGCCCAAGCACGCGCAAATGCAATCAAGGCCGTGGCACTCGCACCCGATTCTGCACTCGCGTGGGGTGCGCTCGGAATCAATCAGGCGTGGTCGGATTTCGACTATCCATCGGCCGAGGCGACATTAAAAAAAGCGGTCGCACTGGATCCATCGAATCCTGAAATCCTCTACCAGTTGGCGGATGTGACCGCCTGCCTCGGCCGCCTCGACGAAGGCGTGGCGATGATGCGCAAAGTATTGATCCTGGAACCGCTCAACGCGTCCTATCATTTCTATACCGGGCAGTTCCTGCTGGCGATGGGAAACTTCATTGCGGCGCAAGCCGAACTCCAGCGTGCCGTCGACCTGCAGCCCAGTGCAGAGGTGTTCCGCGCCTATCTGGCAATCGCCTTGCTCGAACGCGGGCAATCGGATCAGGCGCTGGAAGTCGCCAAAGCCGAACCGCAGGATGCAAACCGTCGCTGGGCGCTTGCCCAGATCCATTTTGCGCGCGGCGAGGATGCACTGGGGCAATCCACACTCGAGCAGATGGTGCGTCTTGACGCGAATTACGGCCCGAGCAACATCGCAATGGTCTATGCCATGCGCGGCAACAACGACCAGGCGTTTCTCTGGCTGAACCGTGCGCTCGCGATCCGTGATCCCGGCGTGGCTACCATGTACGAACTGCCGTACTTCATCCCGAAACTCCGCAAGGATCCGCGGCTGGCGGTGCTGTTGAAAAACCTCGGCCTGCCGACGCCGGATGAAGTCGATGCACAGCGCGCAGCTTCCAGCGCATCGACAGCTCCGGCCTCGGCCAAAGGCAATTAATCGCCGTCGTATCCGATGATGCGTGCGTTGACGGCACCGGTTACTCCATGACGGACGCAATCTGCGCGACAATCGCGCCATGAAGACGACCCAAGCCCAGCCCGCGATCGAAGTCCACGCCAGCGCCAGCCGGTTGCTCGGCATGCCGGCCGCCCAATTCCTGCGCGACTACTGGCAGAAACGCCCACTGCTGATCCGCAACGCGTTCCCGGATTTCCACTCGCCGTTATCGCCCGAAGACCTCGCCGGTCTTGCCTGCGAAGAAGAGGCGCTGTCGCGAATCGTACGACACGATCGGAAGAAGGATCGCTGGACCCTGCGCACCGGCCCGTTTGCCGAGGAAGAGTTTCCAAAACTTCCGAAAAAGGACTGGACCCTGCTCGTACAGGATGTGGACAAATGGGATGCTGAAGTACGCGCCCTGCTCGATCGTTTCGACTTCGTGCCGCGCTGGCGGATCGACGACGTGATGATCAGCTTTGCGGCGCCCGGCGGTTCGGTTGGTGCGCATGTCGATCAATACGATGTGTTTCTGTTGCAAGGTCTCGGCCGCAGGCACTGGCAGATCGATACGCACGCAAATCCATCGCACGAATTCCGGGACGACTCAGAACTCAAACTTCTGCGTGAATTCAACCCAACGCACGAATGGACACTCGAACCAGGCGACATGCTCTACCTGCCGCCCGGCGTGCCGCACCATGGAGTCGCTGTCGATGCCTGTCTGACTTATTCGATCGGTATGCGTGCGCCGTCCCAGGCCGAACTGATCGTGGACTTTGCCGAACACGTTGCCGAGAAGCTCTCCGATGAAACGCGCTATGCCGATGCCGACCTCGCTGTGCCTCTAGATCGCCATGAGATCGACGACGCGGCAATCGCGCGCGTACGCGAAGCGTTGAAGGCATTGCAGACCGACGATGCGACGCTCGCAAAATGGTTCGGAAATTACATCAGCGCCTATCGCAGCGCCGATGTCGCTGCCCCGCCCATACCACCATCAGCCGAAGCCGTGCGCAAGGCGCTCGCCGATGGCGGCATGTTGCTGCGGCATCCGTTCGTGCGCAGTGCGTGGACGCGGCAAGGCAAGCGCGCTCAGCTTTTCGTGGGTGGTGAATCGTTTGCAATGGGCATCGCCTCTGCACGCAAGCTTGCGGCGGCGCAATCCATCAATGGAAGCGATTTCAATGCGCTCGATACCGATGCGCAGAATGCGGTCGTCGCATTGGCCATGGGCGGAAGTTTCGTGGCGCAACGTCCGCGCAAGGGCCGTTCGCAATGAATCGTGCGTTGACTGCGAATTTCCGCGTCGAACCTGCCGATTACCGCACCGATTTCCAGGACCTGCGCCGCGTGCGCGAACCGGTGTTCGTGGTCGAGCAACAGGTGCCGATCGAACTCGAATGGGACGCGCTCGATCCGATCTGCCAGCACGTCATCGCACGCGACATTGAAAACCAACCGATCGGCACTGGCCGTTTGACGCCGCAACGCAAGATCGGACGCATGGCGGTGATGCGCGAATGGCGTGGACGTGGTGTCGGCGAAGCGCTGTTGATCGCGCTGATCGATGCAGCCCGCGCACAACGCTGGCCGGATGTCATCTTGCACGCACAAGTCGATGCGATCGGTTTCTACGAAAAATACGGATTCATCGCCTTCGATGCCGAGTTCGTGGAAGCAGGCATCCGTCA
Source organism: Lysobacteraceae bacterium (assembly GCA_039927175.1). Taxonomy (GTDB): domain Bacteria; phylum Pseudomonadota; class Gammaproteobacteria; order Xanthomonadales; family Xanthomonadaceae; genus SZAS-103. Next base: position 2,800 of record JBDSVN010000216.1, read on the forward strand.
CCAGGCGATGCGGCTGGAACTGCAACCCGTCACCGAACGACCACCTTTCAAGCCGCGACTCGACATTGTCGCGGTGGAGTCGCTGGAAGATGCGTTGCGTGCGACGGCCGAAGTCATTGCAGGTTCGCGTCGCGAGCTCTGCGTTTTCAGCCGTGATCTCGATTACACCTTGTTCGCTGCAACGACCACGATGGACGCGCTGCGTGCGTTTGCCACATCGAGCGCCGATACCAATGTGCGCGTGTTGTTGCTCGATTCGCTGATTCCGACCCAGCAAAACCATCCGTGGCTGGTGTTGGCGCAGCGCCTGCCGAGCACCTTCGCATTCCGCGCCTGCGAAGAGGAACACGATCGCCAGTATCCGTCGGCATTCATCGTTGGCGATCGCGGCGGCCTGTACTTCCGGCCAATCGGCGGGCGTATCGAAGGCGAAGCCAGCAACACCAGCCTCGCGCGAGCGCGCCAGATCATCGAAATCTTCAACCGCATGTGGGAACACGCGCGGCCTTGCACCGAATTCCGCGCGATTGGGATCTGATCGCGGCAACGCAGGCGCGCGTAGCGCACTGACCCCGGTTCCGAAGCACCGCAGCCTCGCGCTATACTGTCGGGCCGTTTTGATGCGCTGCAAAACACGCCATCGAAACATGCAAAATCAATCACTTGCCAGTCAAACCTCATCTCCGGGCGTACACGAGTGGATAGCCTGATCAAGCAGTTTGCAGCGACCTCGCAGAATTCCGGCGGCAACGCCGCGTACATCGAGGACCTCTACGAGCACTATCTCGCCGACCCGACCAGCGTGGGCGCGGATTGGAAAAACTATTTCGACGCGCTCAAGGGCCATGAAGCCGACGTGCCGCATTCGGCAGCGATGGCACGTATCGCGCAGGCCGCCAAATCGGCGGGTCGTGGCGTGGCCGCGGCCTCGGCCAATGCCGTTCCCGATGCAGCAGCGCAGAAACAGGCCGCTGTCCTCAAGCTCGTCACTGCCTACCGTTCGCGCGGCCATCTGCGCGCCACGCTCGATCCGCTTGCGCTCGCTGCAATTGGCGATGGCATCGAAAGGCCAGACCTTCCCGCCGCGCCCGATCTCGATCTCGCATTCCACAAGCTCACCGATGCCGACCTCGACAGCCGCTTCACCACCAGCCTGATCGGTGGACCGTCGTCGCTGACGTTGCGCGAGTTGCTTGCGACATTGCGCGCGACTTACAGCTCCAGCATCGGTGCGGAATTCATGCACATCAGCGACGCCGTGCAGCGGCGCTGGGTGTACGAGCGACTGGAGCGCGCCGGCGGCAGGTTTGGATTCGATGCCGCGCAACGCAAGCACATCCTCGAGCGCGTCACCGCTGCCGAAGGCCTTGAACGCTACCTGCACACCAAATACGTCGGCCAGAAACGCTTCTCGCTGGAAGGCGGCGACTCGCTGATCCCGATGATGGACGAACTGGTGCAGCGCGCCGGCGTGGCGAACGTCAAGGAAATGGTCGTCGGCATGGCCCATCGCGGCCGCCTCAATGTGCTGGTCAACACACTCGGCAAGCCGCCGCAGAAATTGTTCGCCGAGTTCGAGGGCAAGTACGAACACGTCGACGATCCAGCGCACTCCGGCGACGTGAAATACCACATGGGTTTTTCCGCCGATATCGCGACCAAGGGTGGTCCGGTGCATCTTGCGCTGGCATTCAATCCATCGCACCTGGAAATCGTCAACCCGGTGGTTGTCGGCAGCGTACGTGCGCGCCAGCAACGTCGCGACGATGCCGAGCGCGATGCGGTGCTGCCGGTGCTGATTCACGGCGATGCCGCGTTCTCAGGACAGGGCGTGGGCATGGAACTGCTGCAGATGTCGCAGGCGCGCGGTTTCGCGGTCGGCGGCAGCGTGCACATCGTGGTCAACAACCAGATCGGCTTCACCACCAGTCGCCCCGACGATGCGCGCTCGACGCTGTATTGCACCGACGTGGCCAAGATGGTCGGTGCGCCGATCCTGCACGTGAATGGCGATGATCCCGAAGCGGTGGTGTTCTGCACCCAGCTCGCGTTCGATTTCCGCCAGGAATTCAATATCGACATCGTCGTCGACCTGGTCTGCTATCGCCGTCACGGCCATAACGAGGCCGACGAACCAGCGGCGACGCAACCAGTGATGTACAAGACGATCCGTGCGCACAAGACCACGCGCGAGTTGTATGCCGAGCGTTTGATCGCTGACGGCGTGATCGATGCTGCTGCCGCGACCGCGATGGTGGATGGCTATCGCAACAAGCTCGAAACCGGCGCGGTCACCACCGATCTTGCCGACAAACCGGGCGAAATCTTTGGCGCGGACTGGACGCCGTATCTGCACGGCAGCCTGCACGACACTGTCGATACCAGCGTGCCACGCGCGGAAATCGATGCATTGGCGACCGCGATCAACACGATTCCCGCGAACGTGACCCTGCATCCTCGCGTGGCGAAAATCTACGACGACCGCCACAAGATGGTGGCAGGCCAGCATCCCATCGATTGGGGCTTCGCCGAGAACCTCGCCTATGCGACGCTGCTCAAAGCCGACTACAAACTGCGCCTGGTTGGACAGGATTCCGGTCGCGGCACGTTCTTCCATCGCCATGCAGTGCTGCACGACCAGAACGGCGGCCCGGATTACCTGCCGTTGAGCGAACTCGTTACCGACAAGCACGACGTCACCATCATCGATTCGCTGCTCAGTGAGGAAGCAGTGATGGCGTTCGAATACGGCTACGCCAGCGCCGACCCGACCACGCTCGACATCTGGGAAGCGCAGTTCGGCGATTTCGCCAACGGCGCACAGGTGGTGATCGACCAGTTCATCAGCTCCGGTGAATCGAAATGGAATCGCATGTGCGGCCTGACCTTGCTGTTGCCGCACGGCTACGAAGGGCAAGGGCCGGAACATTCGTCCGCGCGTCTTGAACGCTTCCTGCAACTGTGCGCACTCGACAACATGCAAGTGTGCGTGCCGACCACGCCCGCGCAGATCTTCCATCTGCTGCGTCGTCAGATGCTGCTCAGGACCCGCAAGCCGCTGGTGGTGATGTCGCCGAAATCGTTGCTGCGCCACAAGCTGGCGATATCCACGCTCGACGAGCTCGCATCGGGCAGCTTCCAGGAACTGATTCTGGATGCATCGGCCGATCCGAAAAAGATCAAGCGCGTCGTGGTCTGCTCAGGCAAGGTGTATTACGACTTGTTCGAGGAAAACGCCAAGCGCGGCCTCGACAACGTGGCGCTCATGCGTGCCGAGCAATTGTTCCCGTTCCCGCGCAGCGCCCTCTCGGCTGAACTGAAACGTTTCGCCATGGCCAAGGATGTGGTGTGGTGCCAGGAAGAACCAATGAACCAAGGCGCGTGGTACCAGATCCAGCATCATCTGATGCGCTGCCTGCAACCCGGTCAGTCCTTGCATTACGCCGGCCGTACGCGCTCGGCTGCACCAGCTTGTGGACATTTTTCAACGCACCAGGTCGAGCAGGCGCGATTGGTCGAGACGGCGCTGGCCGGCAGCCTCAACGGCGCAGTGGAATAACAGTCACCTCTTTCAGGACTCCATCATGAGCATCGAAGTCAAAGTTCCGGTTCTTCCCGAATCCGTTTCCGACGCAACCATTGCGGCGTGGCACAAGAAGCCCGGCGATGCGGTCAAGCGCGACGAGAATCTCGTCGATCTGGAAACCGACAAGGTCGTGCTGGAAGTGCCGTCGCCAGTCGACGGCGTGCTCAAGGAAATCAAGTTCGAAACCGGAGCCACGGTGACTAGCCAGCAATTGCTGGCGATTATCGAAGAAGGTGCAGCACATGGAAGTGCCAATGTCGCGGGCGCAGGAAGCGCAGGAGCGACTGCTGTTGCCGCCGCGCCGAAGACAGAATCGCCCAAAGCCGAAGCGCCGAAGGCTGCAGCTGCATCGGCACCCGCATCGAAGTCCGATACCTCGTCGCTGTCGCCGGGCGCACGTTTCACTGCCGAAGAACAACACATCGATCCTGCAAACGTCGCCGGCACCGGCCGCGGCAACCAGGTGACCAAGGAAGATCTGGTCAATTTCATGCGCTCGGGTGGAACAGCCGCAGCGGCTGGGACGACGCCAGCAAAAATCGTCACACCGGTCACGATGCCATCCGGTCCGCGCCCTGAAGAACGCGTACCGATGACGCGCATGCGTACCAAGATCGCCGAGCGCCTGATGCTGTCGAAGAACTCGATCGCGATGCTGACCTCGTCCAACGAAGTCAACCTCAAGGCCGTGATGGAAATGCGCAAGTCGCAGGGCGAAGCATTCGAAAAGGCCAATGGCGTCAAGCTCGGCTTCATGAGTTTCTTCGTGAGGGCTGCCACGAATGCACTCGCGCGCCATCCGGTCGTCAACGCTTCGGTCGATGGCAGCGACGTGATCTATCACGGCTACGCCGACATCTCGGTCGCCGTGTCCACCGACAAGGGTCTGGTCACGCCGGTGCTGCGCAATGCCGAGACGATGTCCTTTGCCGAAATCGAGAAAGCGATCATCGGCTACGCCAAGGCCGCCCGTGAAGGCGGGTTGAAGCTGGAGGATTTGCAAGGCGGTACGTTCACGATCACGAATGGTGGCACCTTCGGTTCGCTGTTCTCGACGCCGATCGTGAACCCGCCGCAGAGCGCCATCCTCGGCATGCACACGATCAAGGAACGCGCCATCGTCGAAAACGGCCAGGTCGTCGCCGCGCCGATGATGTACATCGCGATCAGCTACGACCACCGCATCGTCGACGGCAAGGACGCGGTGCTGTTTCTGGTGGACATCAAGAATCAGCTCGAGAACCCGCATCGGATGCTGCTGGGTTTGTAACTTCCTGCTTTCGTTGTGCGATCGATCAAATCAAGGGATGACAGATGAGCGCTGCATCAACAAACGAAACCTTCGATGTCATCATCATCGGCGCCGGCCCGGCCGGTTATGTCGCCGCCATTCGCTGCGCGCAGCTCGGCCTGAAAACGGCTTGCATCGACGACGCACTCGGCAAGGACGGCAAGCCCGCACTTGGCGGCACCTGCCTGCGGGTCGGCTGCATTCCATCGAAGGCGCTGCTCGACTCCTCCCGCCAATTCCACAACCTGCAGCACAGTTTCGCCGTGCACGGCATCACCGCGAATAACGCGGCGATCGACGTCGGCACCATGGTCGGCCGCAAGGACAAGATCGTGAAGCAGTTCACCGGCGGCATCGCGATGCTGTTCAAGGCGAACAAGGTCACCGCGATTGCCGGATTCGCGACCCTGCACCCGAACCGCGTAGTGAAGGTCAAGTCGGCTGACGGCAAGGAAGCCGAATTCAGTGCAACCAATGTGATTCTCGCGCCGGGCTCGACGCCGATCGAATTGCCGTTCGCGAAATTCAATGGCAAGACCATCGTCGACAATGCTGGTGCGCTTGATTTCGATGCCGTACCGAAGCGGCTCGGCGTGATTGGTGCCGGCGTGATTGGACTCGAACTTGGCAGCGTGTGGCGTCGGCTTGGCAGCGAGGTAACAATCCTCGAAGCGCTGCCGGATTTCCTCGGCGCGGCCGATCCGGACATCGCAAAAATCGCGTTCAAGGAATTGACCAAGCAAGGCCTCGACATCCAGTTGAATGCGAAGGTCAGCAAGGCCGAAGTCAAAGGCAACGAAGTCGTTCTCACCTACACCGGCAAGGACGGCGAGAAGACGATCACCGTCGACAAGCTGCTGGTGTCGGTCGGCCGCCGCGCTGCGACCAAGGACGTTCTCGCTGAAGGTACTGGTGTGCAGCTCGATGAACGCGGTCGCATTGCAGTCGATGAGCATTGCCACACTGGGGTTGATGGCGTGTGGGCGGTTGGCGATTGCGTGCGCGGCCCGATGCTTGCGCACAAGGGCAGCGAGGAAGGCGTCGCGGTGGCAGAACTGATTGCCGGCCTGCCCGGCCACGTCAATCTCGACACTGTGCCATGGGTGATCTACACCGAGCCTGAACTCGCCTGGGTCGGCAAGACCGAAGCCGAACTCAAGGCCGCCGGCATTCCGTACAAGACCGGCACCTTCCCGTTCGCCGCGATCGGCCGTGCCGTCGCGATGAATGAGCCGGCTGGCATGGTGAAGCTCATCGCCCACGCCGAAACCGACCGCCTGCTCGGCGCGCACATGGTTGGCGTGAGCGTTT
>JBDSVN010000217.1:0-6242 GCA_039927175.1 Lysobacteraceae bacterium
ACAGGGCGATCAACGGCGCGGGTTCGGCGACCCAGGAGAGATCAGTCATGTGCGCAACGATACCTCAACCGACCACGGCACCGAGCTTGAAGATCGGCAGGTACATGCCGATGACCATGCTGCCGACCAGGGTGCCGATGATCACCATGATGAATGGTTCGAGCAGGCTGGACAGCGAGTCCACGGCGTTGTTGACCTCTTCCTCGTAGAACTCGGCGACCTTGAACAGCATGGTGTCGAGTGCGCCGGCTTCCTCGCCGATCGCGACCATCTGCACCACCATGTTCGGGAACAGGTTGACCTGTTTCATCGCCATGTTGAGCTGGTAGCCAACCGACACGTCTTCGCGGATTTTCTTGACCGCATCGGCATACACCACGCTGCCGGTTGCGCCGCCGACCGTGTCGAGCGCCTCGACCAGTGGTACGCCGGCCTTGAAGGTCAGCGCCAGGGTGCGCGCGAAACGCGAGATCGCCGAATCGTGCAGGACCTTGCCGATGATCGGCAGCTTCAACATCGCCCGATCAAAGAAGTGGGCGAGCCGTTGCGAGCGCTTGAGCGCGAAGATGAGCCCGAACACGGAGCCCAACACGACAGCAAGCAGCAACCACCAGTAGGACACCATGAACCTGGATGCCTTCACCAGCATCATGGTGAACGCCGGCAGGTCGGCGCCGAAGCTCTTGAAGACTTCCTCGAATTGCGGCACCACGAAAATCAGCAGGATCGAACTGACCAGGATCGCGACCGCGACCACGGCGGCCGGGTAATACAGCGCTTTCCTGATCTTGCCCTTGATGCTTTCGATACGTTCCTTGTAGGTGGCAACGGTATCGAGCACGGTATCGAGCACGCCGGCGCCTTCGCCAGCCCTGACCAGGTTGCAGTAGAGCTCGTCGAATTGCACCGGATGCTTGCTGATCGATTCGTGCAGCGAGGAGCCGCCTTCGATATCGGTGCGGATCGTTTCCAGCAGATCCTTCATGCGCGGATTTTTCTGGCCGCCAGCGATGATCTCGAACGAAGCAACCATCGGGATACCGGATTGGATCATGGTGGCAAGCTGGCGGCTGAAGATCGCGATGTCGCGCGCGCTGATGCGCGAGCCGGCCTTCCCGAACAGCGGCTTCGGCTTCGGCTTGACCACGGTAGGATTGATGCCCTGCTTGCGCAGGTCCGCACGCACGAGATTTTCGGACTTGGCGAGCTGTTCGCCTTTCAATTTCTTGCCGCGCTTGTCGGTGCCAGTCCAGACGAACACCACCATCGGGTTTGGATTACGGGGAGGCTGGGCTGGTGCGCGAACCGCAGATTTGGTGGCGGCCATCATTATTCCTTCGTCACACGGTTGATTTCGGCAAGACTGGTAGCACCATTCTTGGCCTTGAGCAGCGCCGACAGGCGCAAGTCGCGAATTCCCCCGCGAAGCGCAGCTTCGGCAATTTCGATCGCGTTGCCACCCTCAAGCACGATCCTCTGGATTTCCTCGGTCATCGGCATCACCTGGTAGATACCGACGCGGCCCTTGTAGCCATCGTTGCAGTCCGGGCAACCGACCGCTTCGTACAGGTGCAGACCATGCTTGATTTCGGCTTCGGTGAAGCCCTCGGCAAGCAATGCATGTTCGGGCAATTTTACCTCACGCTTGCACTCGTGCAGGCGGCGCGCCAGTCGCTGCGCAATCACCAATGTCACCGAACTGGTGATGTTGTACGGGGCGATACCCATGTTCATCAAGCGCGCAATGGTCTGCGGCGCGTCGTTGGTATGCAGGGTGGACAGCACCATGTGGCCGGTCTGCGCGGCCTTGACCGCGATCTCGGCGGTTTCCAGGTCGCGGATTTCGCCGACCATGATCACGTCCGGATCCTGGCGCAGGAACGAACGCAGCGCGACCGCGAAGGTCATGCCCTTCTTGATGTTCATCTGCACCTGGTTGACGCCCGACAAGCGGATTTCGACCGGATCCTCGACCGTCGAGATATTGCGCTCGTCGGTATTGAGGATGTTCAGTGCGGTGTACAGCGACACGGTTTTGCCCGAACCGGTTGGGCCGGTCACCAGTACCATGCCGTAAGGTTTGTGCATCGCCTCGATGAAGATGTTTTTCTGGTCGTCCTCATAACCGAGCTTGTCGATGCCCAGCTTTGCAGCAGCGCTGTCGAGGATACGCAGCACGATTTTTTCGCCGAACAGGGTCGGGCAGGTGCTGACGCGGAAGTCCATCGAACGTGTCTTGGAAAGCACCAGCTTGATGCGTCCATCCTGCGGCACCCGGCGTTCGGCGATGTCCAGCGACGCCATCACCTTCAGGCGCGCGGCGATGCGCCCCTGCAACTTTACTGGCGCCTTGGCGACAGCGCACAGGATGCCATCCATGCGGAAGCGCACCCGATAGTCGTTTTCGTAGGGTTCGAAGTGGATGTCCGACGCGCCGCGCTTGATCGCATCCACCAGCACCTTGTTGACGAATTTCACGACCGGGGTGTCGTCGGTCTTGTTGGAATCGACGGTGTCGGTTTCGCCCGCATCGTCAGCGCCGACCTCAAGCCCCTCCAGGCCCTCGTCGTCGCCCATGTCTTGTGCCAGCGAATCGCTGGAACTCATGGCCATCTCGGTGGCGCGCTTGAGCTTTTCCTCGTCGATCAGGATCGGCTCGACATTCAGGTTGGTCGCGAACTTGATCTCGTCCAGTGCGCGCGTGTTGGTCGGATCGGAGATGCCGACGAACAACCTGTTGCCGCGCTTGAACAGCGGCAGGACCATGTGTTTCTGCAGTAATTCCTCGCTGACCAGCTTGACCGCCGATTGCGTCATGTCCATTGCCAAAGCATCGAACAGCGGCATCCCGAATTCGATCGAATTCGCCGCGGCGATCTGCGCCGGCGTGCACAGGCGCTTCTCCATCAGATATTGATGGATCGGCTTTTTCTCTTTTGACGCCTCGTCCATTGCCGAGCGTGCGTCTGGCTCGGCCAAGACGCCGTCCATGACAAGTCGCCTGACAATTCCGGTGATGCCAACCAGATTGGCGTTAACAGCAGCGTTCATTCGGACCCCGCGCTCGAACTTCTGCCGAATCTACCGCAAAACAGCTTGCGGAAGTAGCCCGTGGCGTCCCACCGCGACGAACAGGGGAATGCTGCGTTAGGCTAAGGCTGAACGCAACAAGGGGAAACCGCGTGGATACCGAGATCAGCATCGTGCTGCCAGCCAAGAACGAGGAAGCCGGGCTGGCCCTGCTGCTACCACGCCTGCGGGCGCAATACCCGCAGGCCGAGATCCTGTTGATCGATGATGGATCGAGTGACCGCACCTCCCAGATAGCGACCGAGAATGGCGCGATTGCGCTGCGCTCGCCCTACAGCATGGGCAACGGAGCGTCGATCAAGCGCGGCGCGACCGCAGCACATGGCAGCACCCTGGTATTCATGGATGCCGATGCACAACACGAGCCCGACGACATCGCGATCTTGCTCAAGACCCTGGACGAAGGCTACGACATGGTTGTTGCTTCACGCAGCGGCAGCGGCCAGGCCAACCGCAGTCGTGGCCTGGCCAATGCGTTTTACAACCGGCTCGCGAGCTGGATGACCGGGCACCAGATCCGCGACCTCACTTCCGGATTCCGCGCCGTGCGCGCCGACAAGTTCCGCGAGTTCCTGCACCTGTTGCCGAACGGATTTTCGTATCCCACCACGATCACGATGGCGTTCTTCCGCAGCGCCTATCCGGTCGCCTACGTGCCGGTGCACGTCAAGCAGCGGATCGGCAAGAGTCATATCCGTCCGCTACGCGATGGCATCCGGTTCCTGTTGATCATCTTCAAGATCGCGACCCTGTATTCGCCGCTGAAACTGTTCGCGCCGGTGTCGTTTCTTTTCTTCCTGCTGGGCATGGGTTACTACGGCTACACCTTCGTTGAGGAACACCGTTTCACCAACATGAGCGCGCTCTTGTTGAGCGCATCGGTGATCGTGTTCCTGATCGGACTAATCTCCGAACAGATCACGAATCTGACTTACCGGCGCCATGGCTGAGCGCGTGCCGTCGCGTGCGCGGATTCTGCTGGTCACACGGAATCTGCCGCCGCTGCGTGGCGGAATGGAACGTTTGAACCTGCACATGGCGCTTGAGTTGGCGAGTGGCTTCGATCTGGATGTGATCGGACCCACCGGCTGCGACGCGGAGTTGCCGGAAACCATTCACGCGGAAGCAGTGCCGCATCGCCCAATGTGGCGATTCCTGCCGAACGTCTTCGTGCGCGCGTTGCGATTGGCGCGCAAGCACCGACCGGCCCGTATTCTTGCGGGCAGCGGCCTGACCGCGCCGATTGCCTGGATTGCAGCGCGACTCAGCGGCGCGCGCGCTGTCGTGTACGTGCATGGTCTCGATCTGGTCGCGGCGCATCCTGTCTATCGTGTGTTGTGGCGACCGTTCCTGCGCCGGATGGATCTGTGCATCGCGAACAGTCGTCATACCGCGGGTTTGGCCGAGAGCATCGGCATTCCATCGGATCGCATCGTCGTGCTGAATCCGGGCGTTGCACTGCCGGTCGATGCCGATCCTGCCGCTGCTGCGGAGTTTCGTGCTCGCCATGGATTGGGCGAGCGCAAACTGCTGTTGTCGGTCGGCCGTCTGACGCCGCGCAAGGGCTTGCTGGAATTTGTCGAGCGATCACTACCGACAATCGTGGCCGCGCACCCCGATGCGACGTTGTTGATCATTGGCGATGAAGCGCCGGATGCGCTCACCGGCAGCGCTACCGGTATGGGCGAGCGGATCATGCAGGCTGCACGTTGCATCGGATTGTCCGACAACATCCGCATCCTCGGCATCTGCGACGAAGCCGATTTGTCAGCGGCATACCAGGTATCCGATTTGCATGTATTTCCGGTTCGCAACATCCCCGGCGATGTGGAAGGTTTCGGTATGGTTGCGATCGAATCGGCGGCGCATGGATTGGCGACCGTGGCATTTGCGGTTGGTGGCGTTGGCGATGCGGTCGCAGATGGCCGGTCCGGTTGGCTGGTGCCGACGGATGATTACGTGCAGTTCGCCGAGCGCGTGAAGCGGGCGCTGGCTGATGGAATCGATACTGGCAGGCGCGAACAATGCATTGCCTTTGCACGTGGCTTCGCGTGGGATACGTTCGGCCTACGCTTGCGCGAACTGCTTGCATTACCGGACAAACCATCGATACCCGAATCTGGAAAGATGTGATGGAGCCATTCGTTGGACAGCGCCAGCCGCATGCGGTGCTCGACCTCGCATCGCGTCGATCCAAGGGCCTGAAGATCGAACGCTTGCTGAGACTTGAAGATCGCGCGCAGCCAATCCGCATGCTTGAGGTAGGAACCGGATCGGGCGGCATCGCGCATTATTTCGGCACGCACCCGCAGCTGCATTGCGATGTGGATGCGGTGGATATCCACGACAACCGTCTGATCACGGATGGCTATCGGTTCAAGCAGGTGCAGGGCACCGATCTGCCTTATCCAGATGCTGCCTTCGATGTCGTACTGACCAATCACGTCATCGAGCATGTTGGCGACGAACAGGCGCAGCGCGCGCATCTTGCCGAGCTGCATCGCGTCCTTCATCCAGCAGGCGTTGGCTATCTGGCCGTGCCCAATCGCTGGATGCTGGTCGAGCCGCATTACAAGCTGGCCTTCCTTAGCTGTCTCCCGCACGCATGGCGTTCGCCATATCTGCGCGCGATGCGCAAGGGCACGTTCTACGATTGCGAACCGCTGCAGATGCGGCAACTCGAACGCCTGCTGGCGGATGCGGAATTCCATTGCCAGAACCTGTGCGTCGAAGCATTGCGCGCCACATTCGAGATCGAACGTTCGCGCGCATGGTCCACCCGCTTGTTGCGCAGGATTCCGAATGTCGCGATGGCACCGCTGCGCAGGATCATTCCAACGTTGATCTACCGCTTCTGGCGGTGATCGCAGCGTGGCGAAAACCGGTGGATGGTCGCTGTCATGCTGCGTTCGAACGGTTGCTCAACATTGCATTGAACTGTGTCGCGATGTCGTTCCAGCCGGGTCTGGCACCGTAGTCGGCTGTGGGTACTTCGAGGAGCGTGAGCGCACGTTCAGCGAAATCTACAGGATCGCCGAGCTTTGCAAGATGCTTCGCGCGATCATCGAGCATCCAGCGCACCGCATCCGTGGCAGTTGCGATGACCGGCACATTGCAAGCCATGGCCTCGCACAGCTTGGCCGGATAGCTGA
>JBDSVN010000218.1:0-3876 GCA_039927175.1 Lysobacteraceae bacterium
GGTGATCGCGGTGTTGGATCGCGCGAACAGTTTCACGCTCCAGAAATTGAACAGGAAATACACCACCACCAGCGCCGCCGCGATCAACAATCCCGGCGGCGTCAATTCGCCACGGCCGTCAGGCAGGTGGACGAACAAGGCCTGCGTCCAATGCCAGGGCCACGAGGCCATGTATTGCACCGAGGCTTCGGCTTCAATGGGGATGACCGAGACGACCGCGATCCAGTTCGACCACGCACCGATAAAACCCGTCAGCGAGCCGTGCGAATAATGGCTATAGCGCACCATGCCGCCGGATTCGGGAAACATCGCGCCGAGTTCGGCGTAGGTGAGTGCGATGGCGGTGATGATGACCGCGCCGATCACCCACGCCCAGATCGCGTCAGGCCCGGCGAGTCCCGCTGCGCGCCACGCCCCGAACAACCAGCCCGAGCCGATGATCGAGCCGAGGCCGATCAGCATGAGGGCGAACGGACCGATGTCGCGGCGGATGGCGTGGTGGTCGGACATGCGGTGGCCTCATGCGCCGGAAGGGCGCGCCATCGTCGCAGGTTTTTACGGCGATGGGCAGCAGTCCGCTAATTTTTTCGCGCAGGCGCGGCGCGTGCGCTCGAATCGAATCGCCATAGCGCGCGCAGCGCACGCTACGGTTATTTGCTATGGGAAGCCTTGGGCGCAATGGCAGAAAGTTTGAGTGATGTTTTCACTTTCACTGCATTGGCGATCTGGCTGGTGTCCGCCCATTCGCCGCTACCAACCTTGAAATCGAGTCGGTTCACGATGGCATCGCCAATGAGTGCAGGCGTCGCGCCTGCTGCCCATGCGAAATGCAACGTGACCGGCTTGCTGATGCCGTGCAGCTTCAGCACGCCATCGGCGGCATAGCGATTGCCACCGAGAATGCGGAAATGCGTTGCGGTGTAGGTCGCCTGCGGCGTGCGTGCGATATCGAAGAAATCCGTGCCCCGAAGTGAATCGTCGCGCTCTGTATTCGCTGTATCGGCACTGCCTAGGTTGATCCGCACGTCGAAGCGTGAGCTAGCGAGTTGCGCTGGATCGAACACGATCGTCGCATCGAAGTCCTTGAAGAGCCCGTCGAATGCCGCGCCTTGCGACGTGCCCGAGAATGCGAGCGTCGATGTCTTGCCGTCGGCATGCCATGTGCCAGCCTGCGCTGCCAGTGGCATGAGCATGGCGAACGCGGCGGCGATGTAAAAGGATTTCATGGGTTTCCTCCTTCAGGATTCGGTAGCGGTATTCCAGGCAACATCCGCCGCAAGGTTTCGTCGCGGTCGAAGTAGTGATGCTTCAACGCAGCACCGGCATGGATGATGACAAGGATCGCAAGCGTCCAGAAACCGTATTCGTGCACGCGCACCGCCCAATGCTTCACCACCGGATCGGCAGCCCATATTGCCGGCAGGTTGAACAATCCGAACCATTGCAGTGGAGAATTCGCGGCCGAGTTGTACAACCAGCCCGACAACGGCATCACGAACATCAGCACATACAACGCGCCGTGCACTCCTCGCGCAGACCAGCGCTGCCACGCCGGCCCAGGCATTTCCGGTGGATGCCGCGTCGCCAGCCGCCACACCAGGCGCAGTCCGACCAGCATCAGCACGGTGATGCCGATCGACTTGTGCAGCGCGAACACTTTCAGTTTGTCCATCGATGCCGACATGTTGACCATCAACAGGCCGACGGTGGCGAGACCGACGATCAATAGTGCGATCAGCCAATGCAGCAGTTGCGCAAAGCGGTTCCAGCGGGCAGGTGCAGAGACATTCATGGCTGCGGATTCCGGTCACGCGCAAGCGTGCGCCAGCTCATTGTAGGTCGCAAGCATGTCGCACTCATACTTGCAGTCGCAACGCTGCGTTGCGAGGATGGTCGCGGGGAGAACGCATGCGTCGATTGCTGGTCACTGTGTTGTTGTGGATGTTGTTCGGCATTGCGCATGCGGCGCTGCCGGAGACGCCGCTGTTCCGTAGTTACGGCGTCGCTGAAGGATTGCCTTCAAGCGCTGTGAACGCGATCGCGCAGGATGCCCACGGCTATCTGTGGCTGGCGACCGACGATGGATTGGTGCGCTACGACGGCGTCGGCTTCCGCGTCTGGCAGCACGATCCGGCCGATCCCGCATCGCTGCCGGGAAATCTCGTGCAAGCCCTGCACGTGGATGCGCAGGATCGGGTCTGGGTTGCGCTCGAAGGGCAGGGCTTCGCGATGCTGCAAGCCGATGGCGTGCACTTCCGCCAGTACACGCATGCCAACACGCCGGCGCTGGGCGAGGACGATGTGTTCGCGTTTGCTTCAACGCACGATGGCGCGTTGTGGATCGGCACGTTTGGCAGCGGTCTGTACCGCATGGATGCGAACGGCAAGTTGACCAATTTCCAGCATGTCGATGCTGATCCGCACAGCCTCCCCGATGCCAATGTGCTCGCGCTGGCAGTCGATGCGCATGGCGATCTCTGGGTCGCAACCACCGGCGGCGCGGCGCGCTGGAATGGTCGCTACTTCGAGCGCATTGATGCGCCTGGCATCGCCGATGCCGTCGTGTATGCGATCACGCCCGAATCGAACGGACGCTTGTGGTTCGCCACCAAATCCGGGTTGTACCTGCGCGATGCGAGTGGCAGCGTGCGCGCGCTGCACTGGAATCCTAACGCCGCCGAGCCGCGCGTCACCGGCATCCTGCGTGATCGCGATGGCGGTTCGTGGCTGAGTGTGTGGGCCTTGCTGCGTCGGCGCGATCCTGCGTTGACAGATACACCTGCGCAACTGGTTCCTGGCCCGGGCATGCAGCGCGTGATGCAGATGCTGCAGGATCGCGAAGGCAGCATCTGGTTTGCGACCAAGGGCGGCGGGCTTGCGCAATTGGTACCACATGCATTGCAGTTCGCCAGCTTCCGCCATGATCCGCAAAATCCTGCGTCGCTCAGCGCAAGCCAGCCCGAAGCGATGGCAATGGCGAACGATGGACGGCTGTGGGTTGTCGGCGGGCGCAGCGCGATCGATCGCATCGATCTGGCATCCGGCGCGATCGAACACTGGGCGCTTCCCGAACTTGAGCACGCCTACCTGTGGTCGCTGAGCCAGCGCGGCGACGGGCCGCTTTGGGTCGGCTACAACAAGGGCATCGCGCGCATCGACGTGCGCACCAAAAAAGTGCAGGTGTGGGAACAGGACAGTGCGCGCGATGCGCCGCTGTCTGGCCCGAACGACCTGATCGCGCAAACACCCGATGGCCGCGTGTGGATTTCGAGCCTCGGCGACGGCATCCAGGCGCGCGACGGCGAAGGCCATGTGCTGTTCGCGATCAAGCCAGAGAACGCGCTTGGACTCAGCGCAGCCGATACCGAACAACTCGGTGTATCACCACAGGGCGCGTTGTGGCTGGCGGGTGCGCAAGGCGTATTGGCATGGAACGATGTGGCGCACCGTTTCGCGCCGGTGCCGGGGGCGCCTGCAGATCGCGTTTATGGTTTTGCATTCGCCAATCCGCACACGCTGTGGATGCATCGGCTCGGCGTGCTCGAATGTTATGGTTGGGATGGACATGCATTGCATTTGCAATTGCACATTGACCAGCATCAGGGACTCCCGGCTGTCGAATCCGGCGGCGTGCTGGTCGATCCGCGCGGCGATGTGTGGTTGACCAGCACGCGCGGCCTGTTGCGTTTCGATACGCGCGCCGGACGCGTGCGTCGCTACGGTTTGCGCGATGGATTGCCGAGCCAGGAATTCGGCCGCCATCCACCGCTACTCACGCCGGCTGGCATTGCCGCCGGCACCGTGGATGGATTGGTCGTGTTCGATCCGACGAAGATTGCGTTTGATTCCGCGCCGCCATCACTGCGCATCGACGCG
>JBDSVN010000219.1:0-4581 GCA_039927175.1 Lysobacteraceae bacterium
AAGGATGGTTTTGGCGATACCGGCTATGTGCCATCGCGGCAACAGGCCGAGCCCGAAGTGGCTGCGCTGGCAATCGTGCGCTATGCGCGCGAACACGCCGGGAAATTGTTGCTGGTCACACTCGCGCCGTTGACCAATCTTGCGTTGGCATTACGGCTCGATCCGGAACTTCCATCGCACATCGCGCGTCTGGTGGTGATGGGCGGCGCTGTCAACGGCCGTGGCAACACCAGCGTGACGACGGAATTCAATGTCGGTTTCGATCCGGAAGCGGCCCGCATCGTGTTCGAGGCTTTTCCGGCACTGGAACTGGTGGATTGGGAGGCGACGCTTGCGCACGGATTTGCGCACACGGCGTTTGATGCATGGCTGGCGGCCGGCGATGCGCGGGCGCGTTTCTATGACGGGATCTCGAAGTACACGCGGGCGTGGTCGGCTGAGCGCCGCGGCGAGCGCTGGTTCGCGGCCGATGCGCTGGCGATGGCGGTGGCGCTGGAGCCTGAACATGTCGAGTCAGCCCAGACACGTGCGGTGGCCATCGAGCTGGAAGGCAAGTTGACGCGCGGCGCCACTGTGGTGGACTGGTTGCAACGCAGTGACCAGCCGGAGCAGGCGCGCATCGTGTTGGGCTACAGCCAGCGGCGCTTCGAGGCACTTGTGCAACGGGCTCTGGGAGCAGGGTTGTCCTGATCTTGCGGCGAAGCTCTTGGAACGGCTACAATAGTCGTCTTTTCCCGCGACTTCGCAAGGCGAGCTCCATGAAAGCCGATATCCATCCAAATTACCGCCCGGTCGTGTTCCAGGACGTGACCTCCGACTTCGCCTTCCTGACCAGCTCGACGCTGGGCAGCAAGGAAACCGTGAAGTGGGAAGACGGCCAGGAATACCCGTTGATCAAGGTTGAAGTCTCTTCGCATTCGCATCCGTTCTACACGGGCAAGCAGAAGATGATGGACACCGGCGGCCGCGTCGATCGCTTCCGCAAGCGCTATCAGAAGTAAATTTCAATCAGTCTCGGGCGACCGCGGTGGCGGTCGCTTTCCGACCCTGCATGTGAACCATCCGGCTGCGATAATCCGTCGCAATGCCGAGGCACCAGCACTGACCTTCGCGCGGTAGCTGTGTGATAATTCACGCTTGAGTTACGGTTCCCGGCGCGCGTGATTTGCGCTCTGTCCGGGAGTGCATGCGTTCGCGCCACGTCGCGACGATTCCAGCAAGGAGATCCATGTGTCCGACACCAAGAGCGTAACGCTGAGCGACGCCGCATCCGGCAAATCAGTGGAATTGCCGCTGGTTCCAGGCACCATCGGACCATCCTGCATCGACATCGCCAAGTTGCCCGGCGCGACCGGCCATTTCACCTTCGATTCGGGATTCACCGCGACGGCAAGCTGCAAGTCCGCGATCACCTACATCGATGGCGATGCCGGTGTGCTGATGTACCGCGGTTATCCAATCGAGCAGCTGGCCAAGCATTCCAATTTTCTCGAAGTCAGCTATTTGCTGATGAACGGCGATCTGCCGAATCAACAGCAAGCGGCGATGTTCGAGCACGAAGTCACGCATCACACGATGATGCACGAGGCCTTCCGCAACTTCCTGTACGGTTTCCGCCACGATGCGCATCCGATGGCGATGTTGTGCGGCATGGTCGGATCGCTGGCCGCGTTCTACCACGACGGGCTGGACCTGGAAGATCCGGAGCAGCGGCGACTCGCCGCGATCCGCCTGCTGGCGAAGGTTCCCACCATTGCAGCAGCCTGCTATCGCTATTCGATCGGCTGGCCGATCCGCTATCCGCGCAACAACCTCGACTACGTCGATCGCTTCCTGCACATGATGTTCGAGGTTCCCAGCGAACCATTGCAGCTCAAGCCCATTGTCGCGAAGGCGCTGGATCTGTTGTTTATCCTGCATGCCGACCACGAGCAAAACGCATCGACATCGACCGTGCGCCTGGTCGGTTCCACCGGCGCCAATCCATATGCTTGCGTTTCGGCCGGCGTTGCCGCGCTGTGGGGGCCTGCGCATGGCGGCGCGAACGAGGCCGTGCTGAAGATGCTGGGTCAGATCGGGCGTCCGGAAAACGTTGGCGTGGCAGTGGAACGAGCCAAGGACAAATCCTCGGGTTTCCGCCTGATGGGTTTCGGCCACCGCGTTTACAAGAACTTCGATCCGCGCGCGACGATCATCCGCGAGATGACCCACAAGGTGCTCGCGGAGCTGGGCGTCAACGATCCGATGCTGGAGATCGCGCTCAAGCTCGAAGAGGCGGCGTTGAAGGACGATTACTTCGTTTCGCGCAAACTTTATCCGAACGTGGATTTCTACTCGGGCATCATCTACAAGGCACTTGGTATCCCGACCGAGATGTTTACCGTGATGTTCGCGATCGCGCGCACCGCCGGCTGGGTTTCGCACTGGCTGGAACAGCAGAACGAGCCCGATGGCAAAATCGGTCGCCCAAGGCAGGTCTATGTCGGCGCGACGGCGAGGGATTACAGGACGATGGTTGATCGCTGACTTGCAGTAAGCGTCCCATGCGAAAACAACGCCCCGCATCGCGGGGCGTTTTCTTTTCACGAAGGCACATCATCGAAGCTCGCGCTATTCCTGATTGCCGAGTAGTTCCTGCAGTGCGGCCAGCGATGCGCGCTGAACGGGTTTTTCAGCGATGCGATCCACTGGCGCTTGTCGCAATGCATCGTGCGGCAGAACGGTCAGGTCGAACGGCAGGTCGTCCGCAGCGAACAACCAGACGGGCACTTCTGCCGTGCGCTCGCGATCGAGGCGGATACGTCTGCTGGATGCTTCGGCAGGGATGCCATGCGCGGCAAGGAAATGCGGAACGCGCTCAGGATCGTCAGTGTACAAATGCAGGCAGACAGCTGAATGTGCATCTGCCGTGCCTTCAAGTACGGCGCCGACGAGCCGCGGATCGAAAGCTGCGAAGAAGACCAGCGCACGTGCTGCGGCTTCGCGTCGATCGCGCAACAGTTGCGGCTGCGATTGGCCCATGAACAACCGTTGATAATCGCGCAGTGCGTCGTGGATTTCGCTGTTGCGCGGTAGCGATGCATCGTCGTGGATGCCGAGACGATCGGCGGCTTTGCGCTTGGCGAGATGGTAATCGCTGATGCCGCCTTCGCTGATCAGGCGCGCAGCCTCGATGGCAAGGCGTTGGCGGCGTTCGCGAGTGCGTGTTTCAGTGTGGCTGGCAGCGTGGACGTATCGGATCGAAGCGGGGGCATGTCGCATTGGCGGCCTCCGGAGCACTACGACCTATTCGACCTGTATCGAACGGGATCGGCAAGGCGGTGCCGATGCTCAGAAGATATCAAAAGCGTCTTCGCTGGTGGTAGTGGAGTCCGTCGTTCCCGGAACATGGTTCTGGAAGCGCTCAAGATCTTCGGCCTTGAAGTACTCCTGCATTCCACCCGGCGTGCCTGCAGGTTCGAGCATGCCTGTGCTGCGATCGATGGTGGCGGTGACGATGCCTGACGGTGGATCGTAGACGCGCTCGGGAACGTCGGCCAGCGCCGTGCGCATGTAATCGATCCAGATCGGAAGCGCTGCACGTGCCCCGAATTCGCTGTGTCCCAAGGTGGAAAAATCGTCCATGCCGACCCACACCGTGGTGACGAGGTGTCCGCCGAAGCCGGAGAACCACGCATCGCGCATGTCGTTTGTGGTGCCGGTCTTGCCACCGATGTCGGCCCGATTGAGTACCAGCGCAGGCGTGCCGGTGCCGTGCCTGATGACGTCCTGCATCATCGAGATGATGAGAAATGCGGTGCGCTCGTCGATGGCGCGACGCGCCGGAAATGTGGAGGGTGGTCCGACGAAATCCGGATCAACCGGGGGCACGACGGCTTGTTGTGGCAACGATGTGGTTGCGGCCGCCGCGACTGCGGTCTTGCCGTCCGCAGAGCCTGCGTCGGCAGGTGGCGTGGATGCAGAGTCGATGGGTGTCGCGGCAGCCGGGCCGAGGTCGAATCCATCCACGATGCTCGACGCTGCCTGGTCCTGTTGCGCGCGTTCAACGCAGCCTTGGCAGGCGCGCACCGGGTGCGCACGCGCGATGGTCACGCCATTGCGATCGACGATACGTTCGATGAAATACGGTTCGACCAGGAATCCACCATTGGCGAACACCGTATAGCCGCGCGCCATCCACATTGGCGGCACGGATGCGGTGCCGAGCGACATCGACAGGTTCGGCGGCAAGCTGGCTGCAGTGAAGCCGAAGTTCTCGATGTACTTGCGCGCGAAATCAACGCCGATCGCATCAAGCAAGCGAACCGAAACCAGGTTGCGCGATTCTGCCAGCGCTTGGCGCAGCCGGATTGGCCCGGCGAACGTACCGTTGTCGTTCTGCGGTCGCCAGGATTTGTGGGTCGTTGGATCTGTGAAAACCACCGGTGCGTCGAGCACGATCGAAGCTGGCGAAAAACCACGCTCGAACGCAGCCGCATAGATGAACGGCTTGAAGCTCGAACCTGGCTGGCGCAGCGACTGCATCACGCGATTGAACTTGCTTTCCGAAAAGCTGAAACCGCCGACCAGGGCACTCACGGA
>JBDSVN010000220.1:0-5183 GCA_039927175.1 Lysobacteraceae bacterium
CGTTGCTGATCGCATCGGCAACCTGTGGCTGACTTCGAATCGCGGCGTCATGCGTGTCGCGCGCAAACAGCTGATGGCCGTGATGGACGGCCAAGTACACGGCATCTCGGTGGATCTGTATGGCGAAACCGATGGCATGGTGAGTTCGCAGTGCAATGGTGGCGCAGACCCTGCAGCGCTGTTGCGCAACGATGGAAGCATCTGGGTCGCGACCGCGAAGGGCGCGAGTATCATCCGTCCGGAACGCTTGCAGAATTACCGTCGCGAACCTCCGCAGACGGTGCTCGAGGAAGTGCGCGTCAATGACCAGATCACCACGGTTCACGGCATGCTCGATCTGGCACCGGGAACACGCAAGATCGATGTGCGCTATTTCGCCCTGAGTTACCACCTTCCCAAGCAGATTCGTTATCGCTACCGGCTTGATGGGTTCGACAATACCTGGAGCATCGCCGGGCAGCGCACCAGCGTGCAGTTCACCAATTTGCCGCCAGGCAATTACCGACTGCATATCCAGGCCGCCTATCCGGGCGGCGACTGGTCGCAGCGCGAAGCCGGGTTCGGTTTCCGCATCCAGCCTTTCTTCTGGCAACGTCCCTGGGTCATCGCCATCGCCATAGCGATGCTGATCCTCGCGGCATGGTTGGCGTATCAAGCGCGCATTCGCCAGATCGCCGCAAACCAGAGGCGCTTGCAGCATCTTGTCGACGAACGCACCGAAGACCTGAGACTGCAGACCAAAAAACTCACGCGTTCGGATGCCGAAAAATCCGAATTGCTCGAACTGTTGCGCATCCAGTCTGAAGCGTTCGAGCGCCAAGCTCGCGAAGACACGTTGACCGGATTGGCAAACCGTCGCCGTGTCGACGAAGCGATCGAAGCCTATTTCTCCGAATCCAGGCGCAGCGGCAGACCGCTTGGTTTTGCGATCATGGACATCGATTTCTTCAAGCGCATCAATGACAGGTTCTCGCATGCGAGCGGCGATGCCGTGCTGCGCGAGATCGGTGCAATCCTGCGCGAACACCAGCGTCCTGGTGATCTTGCAGCGCGTCTCGGCGGTGAGGAATTCGTCTGCATCCTGGCCGGCTCGGATCTTGAAGGCGCACGCGGCTATTGCGAACGGATGCGGCTTGCAATTGCAGGACACGACTGGACATCCATCGCGCCTGATCTCGCAGTGACGATCAGCATCGGTGTGGTGGTCTGGACCGGCGAGGAAAGCTACAGTCGCCTGTCGAGCCGTGCCGACGAACTGCTTTATCGAGCGAAGGATGCGGGCCGCAATCGGGTGGAGAGTTAGAAATCAACTTTCCGGTGTTTCACCTGTGGCAACGACATCATTCACTGCTACAGCCTGAGTCGGTTTCTTCGAATCCTTGCCGGCATCGAGCAGATCCTTTGGCTCCGGCATGTTCAATGTGCCGTGATGGAATACATGCAGATCGCGTTGCGGGAACGGAATGCTGATGCCGCCTGCGCCGAGCGCATTGCGTGCAGCCTCTGTCAGTTCGCTTTTCGCAACGCCATAATCGTTGGTCGCGACCCATGCCCGCAGAATGAGATTCACGCTGCTCTCGGCAAGCTCGGACACCAGCACATCCGGCGTTGGTTCGACTAGAACGCGCGGGTTTGCATGCGCAGCCGCAATCAACGTCGTGCGCGCATGACCGATGTTGTCGTCATAGCCGATGCCGATGGTCAGGTCGACGCGGCGCGTATCGCGCGCAGTGAAATTGGTGATCGGCGCAGTGGTGATCAGGCTGTTCGGCAGGATCATCACGCGGTTGTCGAAGGTACGCAGCACGGTCTGGAAGATGCGCACATGTTCGACGATACCGTTGAGGCTGGCGACCTGCACCTGGTCGCCCGCGCGGAACGGACGCAACACGATCAGCATCACGCCGGACGCGATGTTCGATAGTGAATCTTTCAAGGCCAGGCCGATGCCAAGCCCTGCAGCGCCAACCACGGCGAGTAGGGATGTGGTCGGTATACCTACGTAATCCAGCGTGGCGATGAACACCACGATCAGCACGATTGCGCGCACAATATTACCGAGGAAACTGGTCAGGATGCCGTCCACGCCAAAGCGTGCGAGCAACCTGGACAGCAGCCTCCCCAACGTTTTTGCCAACCACATGCCGATGAACAGCACAACCAAGGCGCCGCCAATCCGCACGCCCCATTCAGTGGCTAGTTCGGGCCAATCGATGTGATGCAGTTTGTCGAGCAAACGTGTGGATGATGCCACCGGCTGCGCAAGCGCATGCAGCGGGGTTTGCGACAAGGCTTTCATCACGTCTGCCTGCACGGCATTAGCCACTCTTGACCTTGGCCAATCGCAGCCAGGTATCGACAACGGTATCGGGATTGAGCGACAGTGATTCAATACCCTGTTCCATCAGCCATTCGGCAAGATCAGGATGATCCGACGGGCCTTGCCCGCAGATGCCGATGTACTTGCCTTTGGCCCGCGCTGTCTTGATCGCCATCGACAGCAGCTTCTTCACCGCCGCATCACGTTCGTCGAACAGGTGCGCAATCACGCCGGAATCGCGGTCAAGGCCAAGCGTAAGTTGGGTGAGGTCGTTGGAACCGATCGAGAAGCCGTCGAATAGTTCCAGAAACTCCTCGGCGAGCAGGGCATTCGATGGCAGTTCGCACATCATGATGATTTTCAGGCCCGGAGAACCATCGATGCTGTCGCCGCGGTGCAAGCCATTTTTCGCGAGCGCGTCGATCACCTTGCGGCCTTCGTCCAGGGTGCGCACGAATGGAATCATCACCCAGCAATTGGTAAGGCCCATTTCCTCGCGCACTTTTTTCATGGCACGGCATTCGAGCGCGAAGCAATCGCTGAAACTCGGATCGACATAGCGCGACGCACCGCGGAAACCGAGCATCGGATTCTCTTCATGCGGCTCGTACTGCGCGCCACCGACCAGATTCGCGTATTCGTTCGACTTGAAATCCGACAGCCGCACGATCACAGGGAATGGCGCGAATGCAGCAGTCAGAGTCGCGATGCCTTCGGCGAGGCGATCCACATAGAAGCTCACCGGATCGGCGTAACCAGCGATGATCTGATCGATCTGATCCTTGATCTCGCGCGGTTGGCGATCATACTCAAGCAACGCGCGCGGATGAACGCCGATCTGGCGCGCGATGATGAACTCCAGCCGCGCCAAGCCAATGCCCTGATGCGGCAACTGCGCGAAATCGAAGGCCCGCTCGGGATTGCCGACATTCATCATGATCTTGAGCGGGGCGGGCGGCATCGCATCTAGATCGGCGGTGATGCGTTCGAACGGCAGGATTCCGGAATAGATTGTGCCAGTGTCGCCTTCAGCGCAGGACACGGTCACATCAGCACCGTCAGGGATGGTATCCAGCGCATTGCCACATCCCACGACTGCAGGCACACCAAGCTCGCGCGCGATGATCGCCGCGTGGCAGGTACGACCGCCGCGATTGGTGACGATTGCCGCGGCGCGCTTCATGATCGGCTCCCAGTCGGGATCGGTCATGTCGGCAACGAGTACGTCGCCCGGCTGCACTTTTTCCATCTCGGCCAACGTACGCACTATACGCGCCTTGCCGCTACCGATCTTCTGGCCGATTGCGCGGCCTTGGCACAGTACCGGCCCGCGTTCGCCCAGGCCACGCTCGGAAAAGCTGTAGCGTTCGATCTGATTCATGTGCGCGCGCGATTTCACAGTTTCCGGGCGCGCTTGCACGATGTAGATGCGGCCGCTGTTGCCGTCTTTCGCCCACTCGATATCCATCGGACGGTCGTAATGTTGTTCAATCTTCAGCGCTTGGCGTGCGAGTTCCTCGACATCGGTATCGTTGATCGCAAAACGGCTGCGCAGTTCCGCCGGCGTGTCTTCATTGCGCACGCGCTCGCCCGGCACATCCGAATACACCATGCGGATCGCCTTGGCACCGAGCGTGCGCCGCAAGATTGCGTGCTTGCCTTTCAGCAGGGTCGGCTTGTAAACGTAGAATTCGTCGGGATTCACCGCGCCCTGCACGACGGTTTCGCCCAAGCCGTAGCTCGCGGTAATGAACACCACGTCGCGGAAGCCCGATTCGGTGTCGAGCGTGAACAGCACGCCGGAAGCGCCGATATCCGAGCGCACCATCAACTGGATGCCAGCGGAAAGGAAAACCTCCTCATGCTTGAAGCCGTGGTGAACGCGGTAGGCAATCGCCCGGTCGTTGTAGAGCGAGGCGAACACATCCTTGACCTTGCGTACGACATCGTCGACGCCAGTCACGTTGAGATAGGTTTCCTGCTGGCCAGCGAAGCTCGCGTCGGGAAGGTCTTCTGCCGTCGCGGATGATCTGACTGCCACGGCGACGTCTGGTACTCCAGCGTCCTTGCACAACTTGGCATAGGCGTCGCGAATCGCCGCATCCAGCGCTTTCGGCAGCGGCGCATCGGAAATCCAGCCGCGAATCTCGGTGCCAGCGCGCGTGAGTTCGGCGACATCCTCGACATCCAGTGTCGCCAACCGATCCTGCATGCGCTGGGCGAGATTATTTTCAGTCACAAATTCACGGAACGCATCGGCCGTTGTGGCGAATCCGCCGGGAACCGAAACGCCAAGTCCGCTCAGGCAGCCGATCATTTCGCCGAGCGAAGAATTCTTGCCGCCAACCTGGGCAAGGTCGCTCAGGCGTAACTGGTCCAACCAAAGCACATGCTGGGTCACGTCCGGACTCCTGTTGGATACCCGCTCGCGCGCAAATGCGCGGCGTAGCTGCGTATTTTGCGGGCCGGGGTGTTTTCGTACAAGCTTGCAAGCTGCTTCAGCACGATGGCACGTGCCATCGCTGCAACCTTCCATGGTGCTTTGCATGAACGAACGACTGGTGTTCTACATCTCCGATGGCACCGGCATTACCGCCGAAACCATCGGCCATAGCCTGTTGACGCAGTTCCAGGGGCTGAGCTACATCACCCAGCGCCTGTCGTTCGTGGATACGGCCGAAAAGGCGCGCGAGGCTGCACAACAGGTGCATGCGGCCGGACAGCTGCGTGGCAGCCGCCCGATCATCATCAGTTCGGTCGTGGATGAGGAATTGACCGCAATCCTTGAGACGAGCGGGGCAATGATGCTCGATGTGTTCGGGCCTTTCATCGGTCGCCTCGAAACCGAACTCGGCAAACAACG
>JBDSVN010000221.1:0-2934 GCA_039927175.1 Lysobacteraceae bacterium
CGAGCCATTCACCGGCGCGGGTGACGATCGCTTCGCCATCGCCGAGCGCCTGGATCATTGCCTGCGCTGCATCGATCGTTTCGGCGCAGTGCACGCGTGCAAGCAGTTTGCGCACGGCCAGCGGCCCTTGCACTTGCGCGGCCAGCGATGTCGCCGCGACATCCAGTGCACCAGCGCGCGCATCCATCAACGCGATACGCCCATCAGCCAGTGCAGCCAGCGCTGGAAGATGCGCTTCGATGCCTTCGGTGGTCACCGCTTCGAGCAGGCGACCAAGCACGGTTTCGACTGCAGTTTCCCAGCCGTTCGCGACCTGCAGGCGTTCGCCGAGGCGCGCTGCTGAATCCAGCCCCTGCTGCTTGAGCCATTCGCGGCCGGCGCCCGATTCCTGTCCAAGCGCTGCGTGTTGCAAGGTTTCCAGCGAGCCGAGTTTGCCGCGCGCCGCTTGCAACTGCTGGCGCAGCGCAGCGAGTTCGGTTTGGCGCTGGCGTTCCTGGTTTTGCAATTCGACAAGCGCTTGCTTGCGCGCTTCGAGTTGCGCGGTGTGCGCGTCGAGTTCGACGCGTTGCGTATCGTGGGTCTCGCGCAATGCCTGCAATGCGTCGGACAACGCCGCCAGATCGAGCCCCGCGCGTTCGTTCGTCTGCGCATCGCGGCGACGCGCCGCTTCCATCGACTGCCGATCGAGATAATCGATGCGTGTGCGTTCGACTTCCGCTGCGCGCGCGACTTCCGCATGCGCACCAACGCACGTATCCCAGCGTTGTTGCCAATCGGCGAGTGCGGCTTCGGCGGAACGCAACGATTCCTGATGGATTGTGTCGTTGCGTACGAGTTCGGTGAGCGAAGGCTCGGCTGCGGCGATCGCAGACTGCAATTCACTCAACTGGCTTTCGTCGCCATCGATCAGGCCGACGAGTTCATTGAATGCCGTCTGCGCTTCGTTGCGCCCCTGTTCCAGGCGCTGGCGCAATTCGCGCTGGTGCTGGATCTGTTGTTCGATGCGCGCAATCTCGCCGCCGACGCGATACACCGCCGACTGCGCCTGGTTCATGGTTTCGCCGGCTTCGGCATGATGGCTGCGGCCAGCTTCGATCTGCGCCTCGGCTTGGCGCTGGTCGGCGAGTAATGACTGCAATTTCGTTTCGTCGCGTGCGAGATCGACGCGCAATGCGCTCAACTCAGCATCGAGACGACGGTATTCAAGCGCACGCAACTGCGCTTCGCGGTCGCGGTAATCAAGTTTCAATTTCTGGTACTGCTCGGCCTGCCGCGCCTGCTTGCGCAAGTGCTCGATCTGTTTGCCGACTTCGTCACGCAAATCCTTCAACCGCTCGAGATTTTCGCGGGTGTGGCGGATACGTGTTTCAGTTTCCTTGCGGCGCTCCTTGTACTTGGAAATGCCGGCGGCTTCTTCCAGATAGGTGCGCAATTCCTCGGGCTTGGCCTCGATGATCTGCGAGATCATTCCCTGCTCGATGATCGAATAACTGCGTGGTCCGAGTCCGGTGCCGAGAAACAGATCGGTGATGTCGCGCCGGCGGCAGCGCGTGCCGTTGAGGTAATAGGTGCTTATCGCATCGCGGCTGACCGTGCGCTTGACCGAGATTTCAGCAAACCGCGCGTACTCGCCGCCAACCTGGCCATCGCTGTTGTCGAACACCAGTTCGACCGT
Organism: Lysobacteraceae bacterium; assembly: GCA_039927175.1. Taxonomy (GTDB): domain Bacteria; phylum Pseudomonadota; class Gammaproteobacteria; order Xanthomonadales; family Xanthomonadaceae; genus SZAS-103. The sequence goes on from JBDSVN010000221.1 coordinate 1,676, forward strand.
GCACTGGCTGACCGGCTTGCGCGAGGCAGAACCCGAAAAGATCACGTCGGTCAGGTTGTCGCCGCGCAAGCGGCTGGCCGAGCTCTCGCCCATCACCCAACGCACGGCGTCGATGATATTGGACTTGCCGCAACCATTCGGCCCGACCACGCCGGTCATGTTGCCCGGAAGGTGCAGGGTCGTGGGATCGACGAAGGATTTGAAACCGGCGAGCTTGATCGTGGATAGACGCATGGGAACCGCAGTCAGGGCTGGCAGCGGTTGCCGAGAATTCGGCGCAACCACCACGGGCAATTATTGGGGCGACACAGCCGCCGGAGTGGTGCTGCGGCTGTCTGTATCAGTGGTTCAAGTATAGCAGCGCAGCCCTGCCCGCTTTTGGGGCAAACCGACGGGTTAGCCGCTCGCCTGGATGGTTTCGCCAGATGCGACCGTGGTGATCGTCAAGGCATGGATATCGGTCTGCATCAGCTCGCCCAAGGCAGCGTAGATCATGCGGTGGCGAGCGACGGAACCCATTCCCGCAAACTTTGGACTGGCGATCCGCAAGGCAAAATGTCCACGTCCGTCACGCGCACCGACGTGGCCGATGTGTTTGTGGCTTTCGTCGATCAATTCCAGCTCGGTCGGGGCCAGCGTGGCTTCAAGGACTGTGCGGATGCGCGCAGCGCGTGTTGCCGGATCGCCGATGACGCTGGCATTCACTGCAACCTGATTCATGGCAGGGTTCGCCGAAATGGCCGCACATCGACTTTTTCATATACCCCGGCTGCGATGTAGGGATCTGCATCGGCCCATGCCTTTGCATCTTCAAGAGATGCAAATTCGGCGACAATCAGGCTGCCGCTGAAACCGGCCGGACCCGGGTCATCGGCATCAATTGCGGGGAACGGTCCGGCAAGAATCAGGCGTCCTGCATCGCGTAATGCAAGCAATCGTGCAACGTGCGCGGGCCGTGCCGACAAGCGCACGGACAGCGAATCCGGGTGGTCACTGCCGACAATGGCATACAGCATGTGCAACTCCTGATTCGGGAATGACTTCGTGGAAATGATGTCGAGGCAGGGCATGATACGCACTCATGTCCGCCCGCCTCCAAGTCCATCCCATTGATCCGCAGCCGCGCCTGATCGCGCGCGCGGCCGCAGCCTTGCTAGCTGGTGGGCTGGCGTTGTGTCCGACCGATGCAGGCTATGCGCTGGTGTGGATGATCGACTCACGCGAGGCCGAGGAACGGGTCCGACGCATGCGCGCGCTGG
>JBDSVN010000222.1:0-7459 GCA_039927175.1 Lysobacteraceae bacterium
CGATCGCAAGGCATTCGAGGCGCGCACCGAAAAATTGAAAGAACAATTTGACGGCTACTCGCCGCTGCCCGGCAAGTACGTCAATGGCGCGCTGACGATGGGCGAGAATATCGGCGATCTTGGTGGCCTTAACGCCGCCTACACCGCGCTGCAAATGGCGCTGGCGAAGAATCCGACCGAAGCGAAGCAGAAGATCGATGGCTATACCGAAGACCAGCGTTTCTTCCTGAACTGGGCGCGCGTGTGGCGCGGCAGCATCCGCCCCGAAGCGCAGCTCACCTCGCTCAACACCGACCCGCATGCACCAGCGCAATTCCGCGCGATCGGCGCGCCGTCTAACATGCCGGAATTCGCGCAGGCGTTTTCGTGCAAGGCCGGCGATGCGATGGTGCGCGACGCCGACAAGCGGGTGATCATCTGGTAACCGATACGGATTGATGCAAACGCGAAAACGCTGCGAATTTCGATCGCGGCGTTTTCGTTTTCAGGATGACGCCGGACTACACCAGCAGCTTGCGCACCTTGCCCAGTGCGGTGATGAAACTCTCGATTTCATCGTGGGTGTTGTAGAACGCGAACGAGGCGCGGCAGGTTGCCGGCACGCCGAAGAACTGCATCAACGGATGCGCACAATGATGGCCAGAGCGCACCGCAACGCCTTCGAGGTCGAGCAGGGTGGCGAGGTCGTGCGCATGTGCACCCTCGATCAGGAATGAGATCACCGCCGCCTTCTCCGGTGCGGTGCCGATGATGCGCAGGCCATCGACCTTTTGCATTTCTTCGGTCGCATGCGCGAGCAACTCGGCTTCGCGCGCCTCGATATTCGCCATGCCGATGGCATCGAGATAATCCACCACCGCGCCGAGCCCGATGAAACCGGCAATATTTGGCGTGCCAGCCTCGAACTTGTGCGGCGGATCGTTGAAGACCGTGCCATCGAAGCGCACTTCGCGGATCATCTCGCCACCACCGAAGAACGGCGGCATCGATTCGAGATGCTCGCGCCGCGCCCACAGCGCACCGGTGCCGGTCGGGCCGCACATCTTGTGGCCGGTGAGCGCGTAGAAGTCGCAGCCGATCGATGCAAGATCCACCGCGCGATGCGGCATCGCCTGCGAGCCATCGACAACCGTGATGATGCCGCGTCGACGCGCCTCTCGGCAGATCTCGCGCACCGGATTGATCGTCCCAAGCACGTTCGATACATGGGTGACGCCGAGCAGCTTCACATCGGGCGTCATCGCCTTGTACAACGCATCGAGGTCGAGTGCGCCATCGGGCATGATTTCGGCGACTTTGATCGAAGCGCCATTGAGCTGCGCGATCAACTGCCATGGCACGATGTTGGCGTGGTGTTCCATGCGCGTCAGCAGGATCGTGTCGCCGGCTTTCAGTCGCGGCAGCGCCCACGAATAAGCGACGAGGTTGATCGCCATCGTGGTGCCGCTGGTGAGTATCAGGTCGCGGCGATGGACATTCAGATGCGATGCCAGCTTGTCGCGACTCGCTTCGTACGCCGTCGTGGCCTGCTCGCCGAGCGTGTGCACGGCGCGCGAAACATTGGCGTTGTATTCGCGGTAGTAGCGATCGACCGCAGCAATCACCAACTCCGGCTTTTGTCCGGTATTTGCGGAGTCGAGATACACCAATGGCTTGCCGTGGACTTCGCGTGTGAGTAGCGGAAAGTCCGCGCGTATCCGATTCCAGTCGACCGTATTGACGCTATCTCCCACTGCGGCAGGATTGGCGTGCCGGAAGCTGTCAGCCGCGTGGCTCATGCGTCACCCAGTCGTTGCAGTGCCACATCAAGTCGTGCGCCGACGACATCAATCAACATTGCATCATCGAGCACCGACAACGTTTCGCGGCAGAACGCAGCCGTCAGCAAGCGCCGTGCTTCTGCTGCCGGCAGGCCACGCGAGCGCAGGTAGAACAGCGCTGTTTCATCGAGATGTCCAACCGTCGCTCCATGCGCGGCCTTGACTTCGTCGGCGTGGATTTCCAGCACTGGCTGTGCGTCGATTTCCGCGCCTTCGGAGAGCAGCAGATTCTTGTTCGACAGCTTCGCGTCACTGCCGTCTGCACCAGCACGGATGGTGATGCCACCGTGGAACACCGCACGCCCGCGGTCGGAGGCGAGGCCACGCCAGACCAGATCGCAGGAGGTGTCGCGCGCGATGTGTTCGATGCCAAGCCTGGTATCGATGTGGCGCTTGCCGTTCGCGAGCAGCACGCCGTTCGCAGCCACGCGCGCGCCTTCGCCTTCAAGCCGCACGTTCAATTCATGGCGCGACAATCCAGCGCCGAGTTCAAGGTCGAGGCGGCGATACGTTGCATCGCGGGCAATCACGGCATCGGTGCGTGAGATCAGGGTTCCACGCGTAGCGTCGTCCTGGATGCGTGCGTGCCGCAGTGTCGCTCCAGCAGCAAGATGCACGTGCGTGAAGATATTGCCGAAATGTGCATGGTCGCCTGTCGCGATGTGGTGTTCGATCAGGGTGATCGCTGCTCCACGCCGCAATTCGATGAAGTTGCGTGCGTGCCAGGCGATATCGACCTCGGCCGAAGCACCGATCGACACGAGATGAATGGGCTGGTCGACGTGCGTGTTTTCAACAAACTTGAGCAGCATCCCATCAAACGCAAGCGCAGCGTTCAAGCGCGCGAATGTTTCATCGGCGCGACCGAAGCGGCGTGCAAGAAACAGCGTATCGCGCGGATCGCCATCAGCGACGACGTCTGCGAGAGAACGAAGGGTGATGCCGTTGGCAAGCGATGCGATATCGGAGAGCGCTGCATCAAAACATCCGTTGACGAACACGATGCGTGGTGCGGGAATGTCGGCAACCAGCGCTGGATCAACCGGAACCTGCAAAGGCGCATTGGCGACGAACGAACGCCGCTCCAGTGCGCGCAGCGACGTGTATTTCCAGCGCTCGCTGCGCGTGCCGGGCAGGCCGTCGGCCAGAGCGTCAGCGAGTGTGTCGCGGCGTGCATCGTTGGCAGCGGCTGGCAAGGCGTCGAAGCTGGCCTTGAGCGAATCGAGCAGTGCGATGCTCATCGTGCAGCCACAGCCTCTGGAACAATCCGATCTTTCAACCACGCGTAGCCATGCGCTTCCAGTTCCAGCGCAAGTTCCGGCCCGCCCGATTGCACGATGCGGCCATCGGCGAGTACGTGCACGACATCGGGTTTGATGTAATCGAGCAGGCGCTGGTAGTGGGTGATGACCACGAACGCGCGATCCGGTGAACGCATCAGGTTCACGCCTTCTGCGACGAGCTTGAGCGCATCGATGTCGAGGCCTGAATCGGTTTCATCGAGGATCGCGAGCTTGGGTTCGAGCACGGCGAGCTGGAAGATCTCGTTGCGCTTCTTTTCACCGCCAGAGAAACCTTCGTTGACCGCGCGGTTGAGCAGGTCGTCCTTGATATGCAACACCTGCAATTTTTCGCGGACGCGCTTGAGGAACTGCATCGAGTCGAGTTCTGGTTCACCGCGACGCTTGCGCTGCGCGTTGAGTGCCGCACGCAGGAAATAGGTGTTGTTCACGCCCGGGATTTCGACCGGGTACTGGAACGCGAGGAACATGCCGAGCGCGGCGCGTTCTTCCGGATCGAGGCTGAGCAGGTCGTTGCCGTCGAGCGTTGCCGTACCTTCGCTGACTTCATAGCCATCGCGCCCGGCCAGCACGTAGCCGAGTGTGGACTTGCCTGCGCCGTTGGGCCCCATGATCGCGTGTACTTCGCCCGCTTTCACTTCGAGCGACAGGCCCTTGAGGATGTCCTTGCCCTTGATGCGGACATGGAGGTTTTTGATTTTCAGCATGGGTTTTGCGCTCTTCGTTTCAAGGTTGTGTCATTGCTTCGTTCAAGTTCTGCACAAATAACCATCCTTGGTGTTGGTGTCCGGCCCGACCATCCATGGTCGGGCGTTCGCAGGCGTGAGATGCGCGTTAACGCATCTCGCGAAAGCTCCTGCTCACCCAATAGCTCCTTCAAGACTGACTTCAAGCAACTTCTTCGCCTCCACCGCAAACTCCATCGGCAGTTCACGGAACACCTGCTTGCAGAAACCATCCACGATCAGCGACACAGCATCTTCTTCGGAGATCCCGCGTGAGCGGCAGTAGAACAACTGGTCGTCGGAAATCTTCGAGGTGGTCGCTTCGTGTTCCACGGTTGCGGTCGGATTCTTCACTTCGATATAGGGGAACGTGTGCGCACCGCATTTCTTGCCGATCAGCAGGGAGTCGCATTGGGTGTAGTTACGCGCACCGGCGGCGTTCTTCTCCATCTTCACCAGGCCGCGATAGGTGTTCTGGCCGCGGCCAGCGCTGATGCCTTTGCTGATGATCTTCGACTTGGTGCGCGCGCCGAGGTGGATCATCTTGGTGCCGGTGTCGGCTTGCTGGCAATGATGGGTGAGGGCGACCGAATAGAACTCGCCGGTCGAGTCGTCGCCAATCAGCACGCAACTCGGATATTTCCAGGTGATCGCTGAGCCGGTCTCGACTTGCGTCCACAAAATCTTGCTGCGTGCACCGCGACATTCGCCGCGTTTGGTGACGAAGTTGTAGATGCCGCCTACACCGTTTTCATCGCCTGGATACCAGTTCTGTACGGTTGAATATTTGATCTCGGCGTCGTCGAGCGCAACGAGTTCGACGACCGCTGCGTGTAACTGGTTTTCATCGCGCATCGGTGCGGTGCAGCCTTCGAGATAGCTGACGTGACCGCGTTCTTCGCAGATGAGCAAGGTGCGCTCGAACTGGCCGGTGTCGCGCGCATTGATGCGGAAATAGGTGCTCAGTTCCATCGGGCAGCGCACCCCGCGCGGGATGAAGGCGAAGCTGCCGTCGGAGAACACTGCTGAGTTGAGTGCGGCGAAATAGTTGTCGCCGGGTGGCACCACGCTGCCCAGATATTTGCGCACGATCTCTGGATGTTCGCGCACGGCCTCGGAGAACGAACAGAAAATCACGCCCTTGTCGGCGAGTTCCTTGCGGAACGTGGTGCCGACCGAAACCGAATCGAACACCACATCCACCGCCACGCCAGCCAGACGTGCGCGTTCGTGCAAGGGCACACCCAGTTTCTCGTAGGTTTCGAGCAGTTTCGGATCAACCTCGTCAAGCGACTTCGGCCGATTCTTGGGCTGCGAGTAGTAGCTGATGGCCTGGAAATCGATCGGGCCCATCTCCAGCTTGGCCCAATTCGGCGGCGTCATCGTCAGCCAATGGCGATAGGCTTTGAGTCGCCATTCGGTCAGCCACTCGGGCTCGTTTTTGCGAGCGGAGATCGCGCGCACGACGTCTTCGTTGAGGCCCGGCGGCAGCGTGTCCGACGCGATATCGGTGACGAAGCCGGCGCTGTAGCGGCGGTCAAGTTGACGTTCGATTTCTTTTTGTTGTGTCGACATGGCGTGGTCAGGTGCCCGCAAGTTGAAGCGGAATCGTTTTGCGCGGACGCGGCATCCGCGTCGCCGGCGCGAGCATCTGCGCCAGCGTCACTTCGCGCAGCGCATCGGCAACGACATCGTTGATGCGCCGCCAGTTCGCGCGTACGCCACAGTGATCCTGGATGCCGCAGTTACTGTCGTGCAGGCTGCACTCGGTCATGCCGAGCGGACCTTCGATCGCCTCGACGATCGCGATCAGGCTGATCGTGTCGGCAGCACGCGCGAGGCGATAGCCACCGGCGCTGCCGCGAAATCCTTCAACGAGGCCGGCCTGCGCCAGCGACTTCAATAGCTTGCTCACCGTTGGCACTTCAAGATGCGCGCGCTCGGCCAACTCACCTGCGCTGTGCACGCGCTCGGGGCCGCTGGCCAGCACGGTCAGCACGAGGCTGGCGTAGTCGGTGAGCTTGGTGACACGGAGCATGGAGGGAAGGCCTTTTGTAGGCGAAGCTCAATTGGTACCGAAATTGTACGCTTTCGGCTCGGTCTGCTCAAATCTGTCGAATCCGCTGCCATCGATGGGCTGCAGGGCTTGCACTAGCGCCACATGTGGCGACAATGGCCTCCCCAATGCTTGGACCAACCATGGCCCGCAGCAAGATCCACGTCCGTCGTTCCAGGATCCATGGCAACGGCGTGTTCGCCGCGACCGACATTCCAGCCGACACGCGGCTGATCGAATACAAGGGCAAGGTGATGACGCATCGCCAAGCCGACGATCTGTACGACGGCAGCAGCGAAACCGGCCACACCTTCCTGTTCACGCTCAATGACAAGTACATCATCGATGCGAATGTCGACGGCAACGATGCGCGCTGGATCAACCACGGCTGTGATCCGAACTGCGAGGCCGTGCTGGAGGAAGACGAGGGTGGCGATCGTCGCAAGGATCGCGTCTTCATCGAGAGCAAGCGCGCCATCAAGGCCGGCGAGGAACTAATTTACAACTACGGCATCGTGCTGGAAGAACGGCAGACGCCGCGCCTGAAGGCGATCTGGGCCTGCCGTTGCGGTTCGCCGAAATGCACTGGAACGATGCTGCAACGCAAGCGCTGAGTTGCCGATTGCACGCCGATGGTTGCCGTGACTTCCGGCAGTCTCGCGAACGCTCGTGACATCATAGGCTTTCACATCCTTGCCGCGGACCTCCGACATGCGCGCCCTGCTGTTGTCGCTGTTGCTCGTGGCCGCAAATGTCCTGCTTGCCCAAGCCGCGACGGCGGTGATCAAGGTCGATGGACATATCGATCCCGAGGAATGGGCCGGTGCGCAGCACATTACCGATTTCCGACTGACCCAACCGTTGTCGAAGGTGCCGTCGCCATATCCGACCGAAGCATGGGTGCTGTCGACGCCGGAAGGCCTTGCGATCGCTTTCAGGAACACCCAGCCGGCGAACGTGCCGCGCACGCGCCAGACTGTGCCGCGCGATGCGGGCGGCCCTTACGATCGGGTCAATGTCTATGTGGATTTTGACGGCGACGGCCACGTCGGCTACAACTTCATGGTGATGCTGTCGGACAGCATCCAGGACGAGACGATTACCAACGAGAACCAGTTCAACACCGACTGGGACGGCAACTGGAAGCATGCCGTCAGCGAGGACGGCGATACCTGGTCGGTTGAAATCCTGATCCCTTGGTACATCGCGCCGATGCATGACGCGAAAGACGGCAAGCGCACGATCGGCTTGCAGCTTGATCGCGTTGTTGGCTCGACCGGCGAGCGCGTGGGCTGGCCGGCGATCTTTGGTGGGGAGCAGCGTTATCTCTCGGCTTTCGCGAAGGTCGAGATTCCTGCGTACAGCCAATCCTTGCTGGCGATCACGCCGTACGTGACCGGCGTGTACGACAACGTCAGCGGCAAAGCCCACTTCGATACCGGCACCGATGTGTTCTGGAAACCCAGTGGCAAATTCCAGTTGAGTGCCACGCTCAATCCGGATTTCGGCCAGGTCGAAAGCGACCAGCTGGTGGTGAATTTCAGCGCGGTCGAAACT